>NZ_CADCJB010000042.1:13549-16113 GCF_902801725.1 uncultured Methanobrevibacter sp.
AGTGTTCCTGTTGCGTCATTTGGGAGGATGGCTGTGATTATGACATCTTCACCATAGTATGTGCTGTTTATAGGATTGACTGATATGGACGGTTCTGCTTTTTGAACTGTAAGTGTAATATGGAGGGTAGCATTTTTGTAGATTGCATCTCCGCTGTATGTGACTGTAACGTTATAGGTTCCAGCATTCAGGCCGTTTATGCTACATGAACTGTTGTTTACTGTCCTGTAATATGTTCTATTGCCAACTTTAAAAGTTATGTTTCCTGTGGTATCGTTTTGAAGTGTGACAATGATTAATGCTGCATTTCCATAGGTAATGTCGTCGCATGAAACTGTCATTGCAGGATTCTTTTTGAGTGATGTGATGTTTAAAACATTTGACTCGGATGCGTAAAACTGCGCAGTGGCATTGATTTTTATTTGAAGACGGTACTCTCCAGCTTCTTTTGGAGTAAATGTGAATTTTGAGTTTTCTCCTTGAATTGTTTTGTTAAACTTGCCGTTAACATATAAGTCAAATTCTCCACCTACCATAAGCATATTGTCTATTGTTATTCTAATTGGTGTTATTTCAATTTCTCCTCCAATATAACAAGTGGAATTTGTGGCGGTGATTGTTGTATTTAGTATGGTTTTCGGGGAAAGGGTTCGAGGAGTATTTCCGATAAATGTGCAGTTTGAAACGTTTCCATTGTACACTGCACCTGTACCAGTAATTTCTGTAGCAGTGTTGTTTTCAAAGTGTGAAAATCTTATTGAAGGGTTATTTATTTGTTCGCAATATATTGCCCCTCCATCTTCACTAAAACAATTTATGAATTTTGAATATTGTATAGCGCCGCTATCCCTTGGCCAGTAGATTGCTCCTCCATGCTGTTGTGCACTTATGTTGTTGAATGTGCAGCCTGTTACATTTCCATTTTCTCCGTCCAAGTGGATTGCTCCTCCAGTCAACTTGGCATTTGTGTTGGTGAATGTGCAGCCTGTTAATATTCCATTATCCCCCAACAAGTAGATTGCTCCCCCACTAGTTGAAATTGTATTTTCGAATGTGCTGTCTGTTATGTTTCCATCGGTTCCTTCCCAGTAGATTGCTCCACCTTGGGCACCATTAGTGTTGGTGAATGTGCAGCCTGTTAATATTCCATTATCTCCCTCCAAGTGGATTGCTCCTCCATTATCTGTTGCATTTGTGTTGGTGAATGTGTTGTTTATTACGTTTCCATTTGTTCCTCTCAAGTAGATTGATCCTCCAGTGGTATTTGAAGAACAATTCTCGAAGGCATTATTTTTTATAATTCCGTTTTCTTCCTGCAAGAAGATTGCTCCTCCAGCATTTCCTGCAGAACAATTGACAAAGTATGAATCACTAATTTGGGATGACACATATCTAAGGGATCTAATTGCTCCTCCATCGAGCTTGGCATTTGTGTTGGTGAATGTGCAATTAAATATTATTCCAGTTTCTCCGTCATCAAAATAGATTGCTCCTCCGCTGGCCTCTGTATTTGTGTTGGTGAATGTGCTGTTTGCTATAAATACATCATGTGTGCCTATATAGATTGCTCCTCCATCGTTAATTGAATTTGTGTTGTTGAATGTGCAGCCTGTTACATTTCCATTACTGCCCTCCAAGTGGATTGCTCCTCCGGAACTACTTGCATTGGTATTATTAAAGGTGCTGTTTTTTATAATTCCGTCATCCCCTTCCCAGTAGATTGCTCCACCCTTGAGATTTGCATTTGTGTTGGTGAATGTGCAGTCTGTTAATATTCCATTTTCTCCTGTGTATGCCCAGTAGATTGCTCCTCCATCATCATCTGCAGTTACATTATTAAATTTGCTGTCTTTTATTATTCCATTTTTTCCTGCCCAGTGGATTGCTCCTCCAAATCTCAATCCAATTCCTGCTTTGGATCCTGTAAATGTTGAATTCAGTATGGAACCTTCATTTCCATTCCAGTAGATTACTCCTCCTTCTGCACGTGCAAAACAATTCTCAAAGTATGAATTTGAAACACGGCTATATGCACCATCTATGTAAATTGCTCCTCCTTTGTTTGTTGCAGAACAGTTTATGAATGTACCTTCTGCAATAATGCAACTGCCGTATTGGGCAACCGAAATTGCTCCTCCATCGGTACCTGAACAGTTTATAAAGGTACAGTTGATGATTATACAATAATTATTAATGCGAATTGCACTATTGGCTCCGTTTTTAAAAATTATATTCTTTAAGAGGGTTCCATTACCATTGATATTGAAAATAGGTGCGCCGTTGCTGGCGTCTATTGTAAGTCCTTTACCGTCAATGTGTTTTCCAGTTGAAATGTTTATTCCTGAACTTAAATTACGATCTTTTTCACTATCATATTTGTAGTTTGAGGATAATTCAATTTCATCGCCGGAATTTATATCATTATTTAAATCAGTAAAATTTCCAAAAATTATAGGAGTTTCACTTAAAACACTTTCTGATGAATCTTCACTTAACTTTAACGTTTCTGACGTCGCATTATCATCTGCCGCACTTGCCGCTCCCACAGCAAGTATTGCAAGAAG
>NZ_CADCJB010000043.1 GCF_902801725.1 uncultured Methanobrevibacter sp.
GGAAGACTCTTGATACTGCAGAAAATAGCGCAGGCATCAGCAATACCAAAATATCCGATTACGACATAGTAGTTTTATCAGCCGGAGTCAACGATTATATTGACAGCAGCAGATTGGGCACTATAAATACAACAAATACATATTATTTCAATGGAGGCATTAATCACGGAATGAATAAGATTGAAAATGCAAGCAGATACAGAGTATCGCAAGGCTTGTCACCAATTAAAGTCGTATTTGTGGACTTGTTTTATTCAGATTTTAAATATCCTTTTTATAAGACTGTAAATTTGGACAAAACTCCAAATTCTGTCGGCCTGACATTGGCAGATTATCAGAAAGAACTGAACAAGCAGTTTGTTAAATGGTCAGAATCAGATTTGGAACTGTTTAAATTTAAAACAAGGTCATATGGTATTGTTAATGCCGCCAACTGCAAATATACAACTGCAGATAACCTTCATTTTACAAAATTTACATATGGCCAATACGGAAATGCACTGGCTCAATTTTTAGTTGAAAATGTATTTGAATAGTTGAAAAGAAAAATATTTTTTTCAAAGCACATATATAAAAAGAAAAAAAAAAATAATATTGTTTACTTTACAATCGCATAGTCTTAATGATAATTCCTGTGCGATTATTGATTAGGTGAGTAAATTGTATGATAGTATTGATGATAAATATAAAGATTACCTTGGAAAATCGTTGTTTGTTCTAAGTTTATTTGTACTGGGCTTGCTTGTATACTTATTTGTCACAAAGCCTTTTTTACATATTGATGAAAGATTTACCATGGGTCTTCTCGACATTTCATTCAAGGAAATGGTTCATTTAACCGCAATTGATGTGCATCCTCCGTTGTATTATGCCTTCAATCTGATTCCCGTATATATTCTGAAGGGAATTTTCCATCTTCAGTTCGACAAGATCCTTTTGATGAAAATTATGGCAGTGCTTCCTTATGTCGCAATATTCATAATTTCCCTGACTAAAATCAGGAAGGATTATGGATGGTTAGCTGGAGGTTTATTCGCATTTACTCTTTTAACAATGTCTGATTTCTTCACAATGTTTTCAATTGGAAGAATGTATCCGTTAGGAATGCTCTTTTTACTTTTAGCTTTCCTATATGCATGTGACATATTAAGAGAACCTTCACTTAAAAAATGGCTTCTTTTGGCATTTTTCTCACTTTGCGGAGCCTACACACATTATTTTGTAGCCGTCGGATTGGTGGTACTCTACGTAATCCTGTTTATACATTTCCTAATGAAAAACAGGGAAGAGCTTAAGAATTGGTTAATATCAACAGTAGTTGGAATAGTATTATACATTCCATGGCTTCTCGTATTATATAAGCAGATGAAATCTGTACATGGAAGCTACTGGATTGAAAAAATCACAATCGTTGAATTCGTGGAATTTTTCTCTTCAATATTCACAGTCAACACAGAGTTCATGGCAAATATCTTTTTGGCAATCATAGCAGTGTCCATATTCATTGTGATTATCCTTAAGTACTACAAATCACAGGGACAGGAGGACAGCGACATTGCCCTTCTTGGAATTTTAATATTCCTCGGAACAATTGCTGTTGGTGTTTTCATGTCCTTTGTCTTCAAACCAATTTTCATTGTAAGGTATCTGGCTCCTGCAACCGGAATCGTATGGCTGGCATTTTCAATATTCCTTTCCAAATTCGAATTTAAGAAAATCATCATTCCTGTTGTAATTGTCATATTGCTCTTCAGTGCATTCAACCTGTCCGGCCAAATAGCCGATATAAACAGGAACCACGATGCATTGGTTAAAGATCAGCAATTCCTCGACAGCATAAACAACAATGATTCAGTTGTAATCATTGACGGAATGGTTAAATATGTTCATTTCCATGGCCAATTGAACAACTCCATTGTCTATGGTGGATTCTCGGTTGACAAGCCTAAAAACGCAAAAGACTTTACCAAGTTCTTCGATGATAAGGATAAAAGGTTTACGATGCCTGATGATTTCAACAAATATAAAAACAAGACTGTTTATTTCGTTTATCGTAAAGGCTCAGATATAGATATGCCTTCCTATGTATCACACAAGAAAGTTGGTCAGGTCGACAACACAATTTTCTGGAAACTGAAATATAAGGACTGATTTAAATAGGATGTGCCATGCATATCCTACCTATCTTATTTTTTTATACCAAATGAAATCTTCACCGGCGAAGTAGCTCACAGATATTGAAGTGACAGTTATCAAAGCGAATATTATGAATACATCCAATGGCGCAAATGCATAAAACAGTGCTGCCAGAATTATTTCAAGCAAATAGAATACCAGCTTGCTTTTTTTAATCTCAACATAGCTTAAAAATCCTAAAAGTACTGGTGTTGCTATGATTGCCAGTACAAGCAGTGAGGCAATGTAAAGGCTTATGATGTTTCCGACAGGAAGATTCAAAACATCTACAAATATATACATCTCGAATATAGTAAGGAAGAATCCCTGAACGGCACCGCAAATTGCCTGAGCCATGGTATGCTTTTTTAAAAGAACTCTTGACCAGATTACTATAGGATATATTATTGCAAATATTGCGCCGAATGGACCCAACAGCAGTATCAATGCACCGATAGGTCCGCTCAATCCTGTGGTATGAACGCTGATTTTCCATTTCAATGTAATTATCATTACTATCAGGGTATTTACCGAATAGCATAAAAGAAGAATGGTCATGAAGTTGCTGAGGTTGGCTGCAAGGGATATGAGAAATCCTATGAAATATGATATTACTCCCACTATCAGTGGAGTGGATCTGTCGCTTCTGTTGGAGATGTCCTTGTCTGTTCCCAGCTTTTTTGCCCAGTACAATATGATTGCCATGGGCAGGACTGATGCAAAAACAAGTGAAATCAGCTCAAGGGCAATGAACTTGGATAAGTTGAAGACTCCGTCATCAAATGACAGCACGATACATATTATTAAAAATAATGGGATGGTGATTATCGGAGGATTTGTCAAAGTTGATATCCTCTCAGCAATTTTTAACCTGTTCATGTTAATTATATATAATATAATCAGATAAATAAGTATTATGAAAAAAAATTTAAAACCCCGCGCTGTGATGTATCCTTCACCGGCCGTTGTTGCAAGCGCATATGATGAGAAAGGAAATCCTGACTGCTGCACTCTTGCATTTGCCGCAATGTGTTCGCACCATCCTCCGGCAGTCATGATTGCCATCAATTCAACACTTAAAAGAAAGACCCTTTCAGACATTTTAAAAACTGAAGAGTTCTGCATAGGGTTTCCAAGCGCTGAACATGTTGATGAAGCTGACTATTTCGGAATTGAACAGGATACAACGAAAACAAGATAGAAAAGGTGGGCTATACCTATCGGAATGCGGAACATGTGAACGCTCCCATAATTGAAGAGTTCAAGGTTTCCGTTGAGTGCAGGGTGATGAACATCTGCGAAGTCGGTTCCCATACCCAGATTACCGGAGAGATAGTGAACGTGCAGGCTGATGAGGATGTTCTCGACAGAACCGGAAAAATAATCTTTGAAAAATTGGACCCTCTTGCCTATGATGATGTTACACATACATACTTTAGAATGGGCGAGGCGATTTCCAGGGCATTCAAATCCGGAACAAAGTATATGAGGTGATATTATTAAGTTTTTAAGCTTTGATGAAAACAGGGATTTTCCATATTACAGAAACAATCCGAGAATTTCCAAACTTGGATGGATCATACTGCTTGTGATGCTTCCGCTTTCCTTTGTGTTTTATGGCGTCTTTTCAATCTTTAATGATATAGTCGGAGGTTTCTTTTTCTGTTTTTCACTGCTTATTCCACTGCTTTATTTTTCTAATTGGGATTACAGACTGATTTTTCACAGGCTTTCAAGAAACGAGATAATCCTTGCTTTTCTGATGTTTGCCATATATATGGTGTATTCAATTGCAATGGGTAGTGCTTTGGAATATTTCCATTTGGTTCCTACTGACGCCGCACCTCCGTTTGATGTCAATATTGGCATGACCGTCTCCCTGATATTTTCGATGATGGGTGAAGAGCTGCTCAAGTTCATTCCGCTGATGTTTTTCATGAGACTGTTATACCGCTTTACAGAAAACCGCAACCTGTCTCTTGCAGTTTCAATCGTTATTGTACTGATAGGATTCGGAATGCTTCATTATGACCCTTCAACATCATCAATCGTATCAGTATTGCTCCTGCAGGGTGTAGGATCACTTGTTGAGATGTACGGTTATATAAAAACCAAGAACCTTCTTGTGCCTTACATATCCCACCTGTTGACTGACGGGTCAGTGTTCGTTCTGATTCTGCTCAACATAATATGATGACATAAATGTTGACATTGCAATTGTTGTCAGTGCAACATTTATATAGGAAGACATCTTAATTATAATAATGAAATCATTAGTATCATATTATTCAAGAACAAGTACAACAAAAAAACTGGCTGAAAGCATAGCAGAAAACATCGGCGCTGATGTCGAAGAGATAATACCTAAAGTAAACTATCAGGGAAAGATAGGTTACGCACGCGCCGGCAAACAGGCACTCCAGGAAAAGATTGTTGAAATTGAAGAGCCTAAGCACGACCCTCAAGAATATGATGTGGTATATCTGGGTACTCCGGTTTGGGCTTCAAAATCAGCAACACCGCTGATATCATACATTAAACAGAATGAAGGCAAGTTCAAAAATGTCAAGTTCTTTGCAACCTCAGCCGGAGGAGGAGGTTTCGATTCAACATTCCTTCAGCTTGAAAAATTTACCAATGTAAAGCCTCAGGCAACATTAGGGCTGACTTCAAAGGATGTTAAAAAAGATCTTTATTTAGACCAATTGGCTGATTTTATAAGGGGATAATCAATCATGTCCCTTAAGGAATTCAAGCTTGCAGACCCTTCAGATATTCCCATTGCAAAACTTTTTTCACTGATTGCGAAATCACAGAGCATATATCTCAATCACAATCTGAAAGATTTGGACATTAATGTCACACAGCTCCATCTTCTTTTTGAGATTTCACACCATTCAAACCTGAATCAGGAAAAACTGGCTTCAAGATGCACAATCAACAAGGGAGCAGTGGCAAGGTCAATCAAAAAGCTGGAGGAAAAGGAACTTATCGTAAGACAAATCGATGAGGAAAACAGACGCCAGAACAAGGTATCACTTACCCCCAAAGGTAAAAATACCATAAAAAAAGGTGTAGAAATTTTAAACCAATGGGAAAATGAAGTATTTGATGACAATCTCATTGATGAAAATGAATTGAAACGTGTATTAAAGCAAATTGCCGTAAATTCTATGGAACTAAATCAAATGGAGAATAAAAATGAGTAAAAGTAAAAATATTGAAATGATTACAGGAGACCCTAAAAAAGCAATCATTAAGCTGGCCCTTCCCATGATGCTTTCCATGCTTTTAATCATGATGTACAATCTTGCAGACAGTATTTGGGTGGCAGGATTAGGTTCAGACGCACTTGCAGCTATAGGATTCATCACACCATTGTTTATGATATTGATAGGACTTGGAAACGGAATCGGTGCCGGGGCAAACTCTCTTATTGCAAGAAATATCGGAGCAAAGAATCGCGATCAGGCAAACAATGCGGGATTGCATGCAATTGTTCTCTCAATTGTAGTGTCTTTAATATTTACAATAATTATTGAAGTATTCATGGTTCCTATATTGCAGTTTATGGGTGCAGGAAACACAATCCAATATGCAATGGACTACAGCTACATCATATTCGGATTCCTATTTGTCTTCGTATTTTCAGGTGTCGCATCAGCGATATTCAGGTCAGAAGGAGATATGAGAAGGGCTACAATAGCAATTGCAATTACTGCAATAATGAACATTATTCTTGATCCTATATTCATTTACGTCCTGAACATGGGAATTAAGGGAGCTGCATGGGCAACCGTAGTATCAGCAGCCCTTTCATGCTTAATCATGAGCTACTGGATATGGGGTAAAAAGGACTTATACCTTGATTTGTCAGTTAAAAACTTCAGCTATTCATCAAGATTGATGATTGACACATTGCAGGTTGCAGTACCTTCAACATTGGAAACCCTTGTATTTTCCGCTCTTGCAATTATCATAAATAGTATGCTTGTAATTGCATCCGGAACAGATGCGGTGGCAGCATATACAGCATCAATGAGAATCGTGCAGCTGGCAATGATTCCTTTAATAGGTTTAGGTACAGCAGTCCTTACTGTTGCAGGTGTTGCATATGGTGCGCACAACTATAAGAACCTTCAGACAGCACATTCCTATTCCATTAAGATAGGATTTGCAATTTCAATTATATTGGCTATCCTGATGTATGTGTTCTCCTCACAGATTGCGGCAGTATTTTCATACACTTCAGCCAGCTCATCACTGGCTCCGCAAATTGCAAGTGCAATATCTGTATTGGCTCTCTTCATATTGGCAGTTCCTCACGGTATAATGTCTTCCATGGTATTTCAGGGAGTGGGAAAAGGAACCTATTCACTGATAATTACACTTTTGAGATCCCTGATAATGGAAAGTGTATTTGCATATATGTTCTGCTTTATATTCGGCTGGGGTCTTGTTGGAATATATGCGGGAGTCGTCTTCGGATGTTTCCTTGGAGGAACCATAGGTTACCTCTGGGCAAAACTGTTCATCAGGAGATTTAAGGAAATATCCCTTAAAAAATATAAAAAACATGAAAATAGCTCATAGGGGCTATTTTTTTATACTATTTTTTACAATATTTTAATTATGGAATTCATTTTAAACAACAGAAAGTACTCTATTCAAAACCATGAGCTCTTTATCAATTATCTTATGGTTGACAATTATTTCAGGCACAGATATTCACTTTATGACTATGATATAGAATTTGAATTCATCAATCCGATTCTTGAAAAGGAAAAGGTTGAATTTGAAGATATCCTGGAAGGCACAAAGGTTTTGGAGGACCTGATTGAAAGGGAGGAGATAAATTTCATATCTCCTGGACTTCAAATTGCCGAAATGAACAATGGAAACTTTCAGATTACATACCAAAATCTGCATTTCAAAGACGTCCGTGTAGGCGAGGCCATTCCCCTGCTGATTGCCCTGAATACACTTCTCAACTATAAACCTACCATTTCTCTTGGCCAGATTGAAGAGGAGCTTAACAATTTCATCGAAAAGTTCCGTTCCTATAATGAAAATCAAATGTAAAAAATTGCAATCTTTTAAATGCATTAAAGATGACTGCATTTCAATCATTACTTTTTAAATTTTTCAAAATCTAAAACTATTTGATGTATATCACCATCATACATTAATGTAATTATAAAAATCACACTGTGTTAATGTAAATTAGAGTCCATTATATTGAAATTAAAAATCTAGATGTGATTTAATTGATGTATAATTAGAAATTAGATATGGCATTTCATTGACCAGTGAATAATCACAATCCCAAAAGAATCTTTATTCCTATTATTATAAGGATTACTCCACCTATAATCTGGAACTTGTCCCCCAGCCAATCGCCAAGAATGCGGCCGATATATATGCCGGCAATGCTGAATGCAAATGCAACAGCACCTATTATCAATGATGGAATCCATATCGGATCATTTAAAAGTGCAAATGTGATTCCCACGGCAAATGCGTCGATACTTGTTGCTATTGCAAGCAGTGTCACTTCCTTGAATGAGAAATTGTCGGTTATTTCATCTTCATCTCCAGTGAGGCTTTCGCGAATCATGTTTAGCCCAATTGCCATAAGCAGAACAAATCCGATTACTGGTGCGAATGATTGAATCAGATTGGATATTGTGCTTACACAGAAATATCCTAAAATAGGCATTATACATTGAAATCCTCCAAAGAACAGACCGTAATAAAATATTTCTCTATTTTTAAGATTTTTTTGGCTAAAACCTTTAGTCAGGGATACGCTGAAAGCATCCATTGCAAGGGCTATTGCAATCAAAAAAACTGAAATGAAATTAAATGACATTAATATTACCTTGTTGGTCATATTAATTAAATTGTATTGGTTCATCTCCAGAAATGATTTTCAAGTTCACCTGCAGAAGGAAGATAATTGTTTCATAATTAACTGTTTCATAGGAAACATTTATATTATGCTTTAGAACAATATAATATCAGGTGAAAAAAATGGACGGTGAAAGCTTTCAGGCAATAAGTGACAAGTCCCCTTTCATAGCATGGATACACAACATTTCACTCAATCAGCAGAAGTATATGAAATCAAGGTTTTCCAATCTGGATTTGGGCCATGACGTAAGATACATCATGTTCATTTATGACAATCCGGGATGTTCCCAGGATGACCTGGTCAATATGTTCGGCCAAAGCAAGGGAAACATCGCAAAGATATTGAAGAAACTTGAAAACGAAGGGTTCATCAAAAGAAAAGTCAATCCCGAAAACAGGCGAAAATACATGCTGAACATAACAGAAAAGGGCAGTGAACTGGTTCCGAAATATCGCAAAATATCCAAACAGTGGGAAAGGGAAGTTGGAATAACAGATGAAGATAATGAATTGAAAAAAAGAATTAAAGAGATTGCCGTTAACGGCATGAAACTTGTTGAGGAGGATTAAAATGAAAATAGAATTTGAAACGTATGTGGTCTTAATATCATTCATCACATCATTTTTTGCAGTATTTCTATCAAATGGTATAATCATTGGGGTTCCGGCAATTGCTCAGGAATTCGCAATGAACAATGTAATTCAAAACTGGGTACCGACAATATTTTTCCTTGTTGTAGCTGTTTTTACAGTTCCTGCAGGACAGATTTCAGGAAAATTCGGAGTCAAAAAATCACTGCTTGCAGGAATTTCAGTATACCTGATAGGTTCAATTGGAGCATGCCTTGCATTTTCAACAGAATCATTCCTGATTTTTAGAATAATACAGGGTGCAGGAGTTGCATTTCTGAACGTGTCTGCAATGGCAATGGTTGTTCATGCAGTCAAACCGCAGAACAGGGGAAAAGCATTGGGCTTTACAGTTACAGGAGTATATCTGGCAACTTCACTTTCACCAGTAATATGCGGATTTCTGGTACATAATCTTGGCTGGAGATCAATGTTTTACTTTGTAATTCCATTTCTGGTATTGTGCATCATTCTGATGATTTTAAAAATACCTCAAGAATGGAAGACCTATGAAAAGGACAAAATCGACAAGACAGGATCAGTACTGTATGGAATTGGGATTCTGGCATTCATTTACGGATTCACATCACTCATCACAACTACAGGTAAAATATTGACTGTTTTTGGTTTAATCCTGCTTGTAATATTTGGAATGTTTGAACTGAGACAGAAATCTCCTGTATTCAACATGAACCTATTCAGGAATGCGAAGTTCACATCATCAAATATTGCTGCTTTATGCAGTTATATTGCTGTTATGGTTGTTACTACAATCCTGAACTACCACTTCCAGTATGTAAGGGGATGGGATGCTCAAATGGCAGGACTGATACTCATCATTACTCCAATATTGATGGCAATCATGGCTCCTAATGCCGGAAAGCTTTCAGATAAGATACATCCTCAAAAGCTTGCTGCAATGGGAATGGGAATTGCAACTGTTGCGCTTCTGATATTGACATTCCTGAACAAATCCACACCGCTTTATATTGTAGTGATTGCAATGATTCTTCAGGGTATTGGTATGGGACTCTTCTCAAGCCCTAACATGAATGCAATAATGAGTTCTGTTCCGCCAAAGGACGCACCGACTGCATCAGCTTCACAGGCTACAATGAGAACCATAGGACAGACTATGAGTTTAGGTCTTCTGACACTTGTATTTGCATGGGTGATGGGCAGCCTTGAGCTGGCTCCGCAGTATGCAAACATGATTGTTCAGGCATCTCAAACAATCTGTATGATCTGTACAGCAGCATGTATCCTTGCAGTATTTGCATCATTGGTTGGAATAAGGTCAAAAGATGAATTCAATACAAAAAGAGGATAGTTTTCTTAACTATCCTTAGTTTTTTCTTAAACATATTTTAAAATTTAAAAAAATTTACCTTTTTTATTCTTTATTTTTGTAAAATTTAATAATTATAATGCAAAAATATCATATTTACACTATTACATATATATGTTGCTATCTAGATTGGTTAATTATTATTATTTTTTCTCTGGCAGTAATGTTTTTTGCAATAATATTTCAATTAAAAATTTATAAAAATTAATAAATTTTATTAATTTTTCGCTTCATTCGCATTAGTTTTAAATGTTTATTGATATATATCACTGATATAAATTAAAACAATCTTTATGTACTTTAATAGAATAAATAATTGTTTATATTATTGTATTTTTAAAAATAAGTTTGAATATGCTTTATTTTTACTGAATTTTCTGTTAGTGTAATATTACTATGGTCGGAAATGTATTTCCGTATATTATAGGTAAATATGTATTTTACAGAAATAGATAATTATTGATGTTATGGTAATGATACTATTATTACTATTATTACTATTAATAGAAGTAATAGGTATTTACATATTATATAATTATAAGGATTAATAGTATTAATAGTATATCTATATTTCTGTAAATATGGAAAGTAGTATTTTATATATTTTCTGTATTTACAGAAACTATATCTAATATATATTTTACCACTAATACTCAAGTAATATTAAGAAAATGGCATAAATCAACTACTTGATATATATCAAGCTAGTGATATTTACTATTTTCGTTAAATTTTACTATTTTTTAATAAATTTTGCTGTTTTTTAATAAAATTTATAAAATTTAATAAATTTTAGCGTCTGCGACGCCTGGTTCTGACTGATCTTACTATTTTATAAACAGCAAAGAACAGTAGTACAATAAATGCAACAGCAGCCGCAAGCACCATAATTGTCATAGAACTAGACACACTGCCTGTGGATTCTTTAAGAACCATGCTTCCCATAGATGTATAGTTAGGCGCAATAGGAATTTCTTCAGCTTTAAATAATGTATTATTGAAGTATACATTGTCTACAAGATTTCCTGTACTCATTCCATGGGTTGATCCGTCATCATTGGAAAGGTAAGCATCAGTTACATTGACATTATGGGTTGAATTTTCATAGTTATGGAAATGATAGGTTGTAATGTCTCTTCTGGTGAGTCCGAAAATGTCGGATTGAGCCAATTGAATCATTGCTGTAACCTTATCTGTTGTATTTACAGGCATACTGCCGTTATCCATGTATTTTTCCCTATTTGGGATTACAATATAATCACCAGGTTGCAATTTGCCTGTAAAATGATTATCTGCAAATGCAACACCATAATTTCCATTAGGAGCTTTAATCAAGAAATGTCCCATTTTGTATGGGGCTTTAAGTTCCTGTATTTGTTTTAAACCATCTTCAGAAATACTATTGTCATCTGTAATCATCTTGGAAGCGATTTCTTCCATTTTTTCATTGTCAGGGCCATCATCTATCCCTCCAAAACCTATTGTCCATCCGTCACTGGTTATGATTACCTGACAGAAATAGTCTCCAGTGGTTTTATATTGCTTTATGGCCTGTATGCCATGCCAATCTATCTCTTCTATGTATATATCGGCAGTTAAATTAGCATCTCTTCTAAAGGAAAATATACTGTCGTTTCCATCTAACTGCATCGCAACTGAACAGCAACCGGTTAAGTCAGATGCATTAGTTTCATTCAAAACTTGCTGAATATCATGGATTTCATGCTGATTATCCATGGCACATACTCCCAATACTGAAATCAATATCAGGAAACAACTTAAAACTAATATTATCCTTTTAGAAATCATATAAATCCTTAAAAATTTTTGTAGTTATTATAAATTTTAAACAAAATAGAGTAATACTATATATCATTTAAAGAGTATTTAAACATTATCCATTTTTAGAAAAATAAGTAAAAAAAGTGAAATTTAATAATTACATATTAAATTTCATGTTGTTAATTTTTAATTTTTGTTTCATTTGCTCTCTGTCAACATGGATATATTTATCTGTTGTTTGGCTGTTGGAGTGTCCTGCTATTGTTTGCACTTCAGCAACAGTCAGTACTTCAGCATAATGGCTTAAAGCAGTGTGTCTGAGAATATGAACACTTACATTTTTCCCATAATCTACAGGACAGTCAATATCTTCATCGGCGATTCTTTCATCGCTTAAGTGAGCATATTTCTTTACAATGTCCTGAACTCCACGTTTACCTATTCTTTTGCCTTTAATGTTAGTGAACAGTTCTTCACGTTTTACTTCTTCAGCAGCCTTATTTCTCTGAATCACTGGTCTGTATACGTCATTAGTGTCTTTTCTAAGTTTTGTGATACGGTCATAAATCATATCATTCAGGCTGCGCAGTGTATCGTAGGTTATGAATGTTGTACGGTCTTTCAGCTCACCTTTTGTTGTTTCAGCACGCAAATAAACTTCAATAAACTCATTGGCGTCTTCAGGCAATATGTAAAAACCTTTTTCATCAATCGGAACCTGGATATCGCTTTTATTTAACAGTACAAGTTCCTTCAGCCTCATTCCAGAATCAATGAATGTCCTGCAAATTGCATAATCCCTTTTGTTTCCATTTTCTCGGATTGTATCTAAAAAGAATGCGCTTTGTTGCCTTGTCAGACTTATCTTTTCGATTCTTTTTTTAGCTGTCTCAGGATCTTCAGCCTTAACTTCGATAATATCCTTCATTTTGATAGTATCGTGCTGGATTTCTTCCTGAACATCTTCTGAATTGATGAATTCTAGAATATTCATCATATATGTTTTGACGGTTGTTCTTTTATTTCCACGTTTCTTTAGACAATACCTACGATAATGTCTTAATTGTTTTTTAACATTGCTGCTATTTAACTCATCAATTCCTTCATTTTCTAAATATTCTATGAATTTGGATATATTGAATGTTTGTTTTTGGATTGTTTCTTCAGTTAAGTTTTTTACCTCTTGTTTTTCCTCTAAATATTCTTCTAAGTAATCGAGTATATAAATACTTCGTATCTTTTCATATTAACTGTATATTATTACATAAAATATACGTTTTCTTTATATATAAAATTTGGATAATTTGGGAGTTTCTAGAGGAATGTTGTAAGTTGACTAATACATATACATCAAGTGGTTTCAAAATGGTGATTTCTTCAAGTTTAATATTAGTAATAATAATGTTATAAAAAAGTAATAAGAATTGCAATCGAAACTTTTTATCGAAAATTTAATTTTTGATAGAAATGAATGTTTGCATTGAAATTTTCAAAACAGGAATTCACTTCCAATAAAAAATATTTATTACAATAATTTATAATATATTAAATCATGTCAATCAAAAAAAATTATGCAATTACAAATCTAGAAACAGAAAAAATTCCTGATGTTAACAGTATCATACTTAAATATGCAACAATAACCCTTAGCTCTTCATCACACGTCTATTTTAACATGGAACCAATCAATAATGAAGTTATTGATGATATGACTTTTTTCCAACTGGAAGCTGAAGATGAAGCCTGTTTAGATGAAAAATTTAAAGAATTGACTAACGAAATAGACCTAGTAATTAAAAACTATGCTATAAGAGACGAGAATACAGGGGAACTACTTGTATATCTCAAATTCGTAGGTGAAATTAGCATTAAATTCGACAATATGAATTTTATAAAAGAGGGTACCTATGAAAAGATTGATGCATTGAAAAATTTGAAATCAGAATTTGGAATCTGCAGAGGATATAAACCTAATTTCCGCGTCATGGAAGGTCAACACTATGAAAATATTAATAATAAGCCTGAAGGCATTTATCTGCTCTGTCACAGCCAAGAGAATCTAATGCAATTAAAAGAGTTACTATCCGAAAAGATTATGAAAATTGACCCTGATTTGGTGATAGACTTTACACAATTTAACAATCCGGTTCCAGAGAACAATACAAAGTTTAACCTCCTGGATCTTGAGAGGTCCGGACACATCTATTACGAAAATCTGGATGAAAATTGAATTTAAATTCTCAAATTCCTAATTTGAATTATTTAAATACAATTTATTGTTTACCTCCATTTTACTATTATAGTAATTTATAAAGACTACTATTTTTAATCATACTAGTTAATTAGTATGAAATGTATCTTTCTAAATCAAATATTCAAAAATTACTACCTAAATGTACTGCACATTAAACTGATTATGAAATTAAACCACACACATTTGCAATAACTAATCATAAGATATCTTGGACAACATTAAAAGAATCAAAAAATGCTCGGTGGAATCTGATGATTGTAATGAAGTAGCTATTTCGTATGAAAGGCATCTTTCTTAATCTATTCAAAACAATATTAAATTAAAAATTTAATGACAAACCTCTTAAATAAAATTTTATCTAGCTTAATGAGTAGTGATAAATATTCAACAAGTTTAATTAATTCAATTAATCTATAAAACATTTTAGAAAAATATTTAAAAGAATAATATAAAAGATTTAAATATATTACTCAATATTTATTTATTTGTGGGTTTTACACTAAGTCTAAAACTTATACAAAATAATGGAATATTGATTTAATATACACATATTGGAGGTTAAAAAATGAACAAAAAGATATTATTTGCTCTGACTGTTGTTCTTGTAGCTGTCGCTGCTATTGGAACTGTATCTGCATTTGATTTTTCAGATTTGGGAGCTTTATTTGGAGGAGCTCCACCAGATCAAAATGTAACTCTTGATGGAGAACATTTCAAAATTCCTGGAACATTTAAAGAAAATAAAAATATTAGTAAAAATGGAACTGTTAATGACTATGTAGCATTCAAATCCACTGAGTATGCAATAGGATTCAGAAATGATACCAATTACATCAACATTGTAATTTTCGATTACAAGGGTACCGATGTGGGTAATGATTTAATTAATTACATGAACGGTACCGCTAAAGATGTTTCCGGAGTACAAGGTTACATTTATAAAGATGATGTTGGATATACTTACACATACGGTAAAGGAAGTAAAGTAATTTCAATACAATCCGATAATGAATCCTTAATTGGTCCTGTAATAGCTTAATATTTAAGCTATTATTTTCTTTTTTTTAAAACTTTTTTATTAAAACTAAAATTTTTCATACAATAATTTAGATTTTTCTGATGACTACTTTCTTTTCAGGCCTTGCTTTCAATTTTAGGATAGTTCCTGTACCCATATTTGAATTGAACTACTTCGACCTATTTATTTTTACTAGTTTAGAAAATTATACTATAATTGGATATGGAAATATTAATTATAAACGAATTAGAAAAAAACATGTTAAATCTGTTCATGAAATTATTAACCACGAATAATTTGATAGGGAAATAGAATCATTAATTTAAATATTTAAGAATTTTATCTCCATCTTCAGCAATAATATCAAAATGTGTTGAATCAATATTTATAAACTCATTATCTGAAGCTATTTCATCTAATTCTTCTTTAAATTTATTCGCTGTACTTAAATAAATAAGATGTGAATTTATTTTTGGTTTAGGTAATTTCCATCTAAGATTGCTAATAAAAACTTCAATAATTTTATCTTCAAATGCAACATCATTAATGTCATTTAAATAAATTTCTTTAACATCTTTTATTCTGATGAAATTTCCTCATCAGGTACTGGCCTAATATCCAACACTACAAGAAATGCCATCTTTTTCAAGCAATGAAATAAGATGAACAGCCTTACTAGAATCTCCACCAAGACGAAATGAAATCATCTTTTAAACCAATACCTTTTTGATTAAACACAAATTCAAATACACTAACAATTGCCTCTTCAGTTTCATTAGTTGAGCAACATATTCAACACCAAAGAATGTTCTGAATATTTTCATTGCTCATTGTTTTCAATAACTTCAAAAACACGTTTAACACTTGAATATGATGTTTGAACAGAAGTTAATGATGTATTCAGTCTTTTAATAGGTGTTGGTAATAATTTTCCATAAAGGATAATGGTCAATAGGGTACCTAACTGAATTTCACCATTTATCAAAAGATAGATAGCGCAGATACACACTATGACAATACGCAAATTTGTTAAAAAAGTCTCAATTGGTGACATTAATCCTGAATGATATCGTGATGAGGTATATTTGTTTTTAATTTCAAAATTAATAGTTTCAAAGTCACTTTCAACATTTTCCTGTTGATTTTCAGATCTAATCAAATCATGATTTTCAAGGGAATTCCCTATAAAGCCCATTATAATTCCCATAAGCTCTTGATGGTCTTCATAAGATTTCTTTGAGTTGGCATCAAAATGATAAAAACAGATAGCATATATGGGGACTGCAATGAAATAAATTATGCTCAGTCTCCAATCTGTTATCCATATTAATACAAGTACTAGAGTAATGCTTAAAAGTTGTGCGAAAATTCCCGAAATATGAAATGTAATAAAATTCCTAACATTCATCAAATCATTATTTATCCTGCCTAAAATATTACCTTCGGACTTATCATTAATTATCTTTGAGTTTTCTAGCTTATCATACATTTGAATTCTTAGGTTATAAGTTATCTTTTCAGCGATAAAAATCATAATCCTATTCGAAAACGCCTGCAACAGATAACCTGCAATATACAAAATGGCCAATAAGAGAATGTTTGTAAATATAACTCCCGGTTCAACAACAGTATTTTCATTGGCAAAGAGGTTAACAATGTTTCCAGCAACCATTGGGGCATAAACTATACATAATGTTGAAATCGTAAGTAATATAAATGAAAAGATGAATTTAAAGCGGTAATTAGATATTAAAAACCCAAATTTTTGTTGGGATTCTCTTCTTCTTATGTTGCTGATTTTTTTAGAAATTCTGGATTTTGTATTTTTAAATTCAAATTTCTTAAAATTGATTTTTTTATTCTTAATTTTGGTGTCTATCTTATCTTCCAAATCCAATATTTCTTCAATACGTATGGAAAAAGTATAGGTATTTGGAAAGTTATAAATTAATTTTGGAACGAAGGCCAATGTTGTTACAAAATACAAAAGATATTGGATAATAACAACTGAACCGACAATATTTACCGTATCAATGCCTAGAGAATATTCTATACTCATAATTGCCAATAGAATTACTATGACTCCGTCCAAAATCAAAAACAAGATTGGAGTAATATAATATCGGTTTAATTGGTATTTGATGTTTTTGTCATAGGAATCATCACATGCATCCTTGAAATCTT
>NZ_CADCJB010000044.1 GCF_902801725.1 uncultured Methanobrevibacter sp.
AATTGTGAAAGGCAATTCGTTTAATTCCATGTCAAACAATTCGCATAATGCAAGTGCAACATCAACAGCAACAATAGTATCGTTACATTGTCCTACATCCAATAGTCTTGGGATTCCTTCAATGTCTCCTAAATCAAGATCATTGAATTTGTATTTACCGCATGCCAAAGTTAGGATAACTGTATCCTCAGGTAGGTTTTGTACGAATTCCCTGTAGTAGTCATTGTGTTTTGCTGCTTTGTCACATCCTCCAACTACGAAGAATCTTCTGATTTTACCTTCTTCAACTAATTTTTTAATTGCATCGGCATGTTCTACAATAGCTCCTGCACTCCAACCGGTAGTGATTGTGGTTAAATCTTCAGGTTCTAAAGATCCAAGGGATTTTGCACATTCGATTACTTCTGAAAAGTCATAATCCTCGATTGTTTTTACTCCTTCAAGTTTTGCTACGTCCATTGTGAACATTCTTTCCTTATATGCATCAAGTGCAGGCAATACACAGTTGCTGGTTCCGACAATTGCTGCATTGTATTTTTTAAAGACTGTTCTTTGATCATGCCATGCGCCACCCAGTTGACCAGCTAGGTTTTCGTATTTGTTGAGTCCAGGATATCCGTGAGCAGGCAACATTTCAGAGTGAGTGTAAACCTTAATGTCAGTTCCTTCCACTTGTTTCAACAATTCTTCAAGTGCTTTTAGGTCGTGACCTGTTACAATAATGGCCGGTCCTTCCTGTGCACCCACTTTAACATCTACAGGTTGTGGTTCACCGTAAGCAGCGATATGAGCATCTTTCAATAATCTCATTACAGCTACGCTTTTTTCACCTGCTTCCAATGCAAGTGCCACCAAATCATTTACATCAAAATTGACATTAGTTAATGTTGTGTATAATCCTTTGGTTAAAAATGCGTCAATCTCTTTATCGTATGCACCTAAAACATTTGCATTGTAGTTGTATGCACTAATTCCTTTCATAGTAAATATTAAATTATCCTGTAATCTTGCTACAGTTGGTTTCTTACCACAAACTCCACTTACAGTACGCGGTCTGGGAACATTGATAACAAAACATATCTAAGCCTTCATCTGCCATAATAATAACCTCGTTTTTTGTTAATTATAATTTATAAAAAAAATATATATAAACATTTTGTCACTATTCAAGGGTAAAAAGTAGTAATAATTATATAACATGAAAAAAATAATAAAATCATGGACGAGAATATATCTACACTAAAAGGATTAGGACTTACAATGTATGAAGCTCAAGCATATTTAACACTCACTTCATTAATTTCATCAACAGCAAGTGAAATAGCTGAAAAATCAGGCATTCCTCGCAGTAAAATATATGATGTTTTGAAGGGACTGGTCAGGAAAAATTTCATTGAAGTTGAAGACGGAAGGCCTCTGACATATACAGTAAAATCACCTGTTGAAGTTTTAAACCGTGAAAAAGAGAGAATAGATAGCCAGATTGATGATACCATAACAAGATTAACCAACATCTATGAAAACGGAATGAGCCAAGTACAGGCTCCAATCTGGAGAATATACGGTGTTGAAAAAATCATCTCACAGGAAGTGGAAATCATCAAAAGGGCAAAGACTTCCGTCAACATGAGAATTGGATTTTTATTTGAAGGCGAAGGAGAAACATTAGTAAAAGCATTCAAAAGAAAACGGAATCTGGATGTTAATATCCTGGCTTCACCAACCTGTTACATAAACAATGAGAAAATTGACATTATTAAAATGTTTAAAGATGCCGGCATCAACATTCAAAAAGCAGATATTCCATTTGTTAAAGTCCTAATTTCCGATTCAAAAGAGATGATACATACCTACACCAAGTTCAGTGAAGACAAACGTGAAGTTATTCCAGAAACTGCAATCGGAATCTGGAACAAATACGAAGATGTTGCAAGAAACTACGACGAAAGGTTTATGAATCAATTAGAAAAAATCAAAAGAAAAAGAAAAAACCAACATTAAATGTAACATGCATAAAGAAATCCCAACTAAAAAATTCCATATTTCATAAATGAGATTGCAAAAACAGCCACAAAATTTAAAAATCCAATGATTAGGAATGCATTCTCCAATATAAACTGTGATTTAGGTGGAATTGCATTATCATCATAGAGCTTTTTAAGAAGCATCAGTATTAATGTAATCAGTGCAACGTATAAAAATATTGTAACTCTTGCGCCTGAAGGGAATATTACCGGTGAAAACCCAACAATGAACCTTGAGACAAATCCTCCGACGAATATGAAAAACGGCAGTAGGTTTTTAGGAAATGCCTTTACAAGCATTATGCAACTGCTGATTAGCAGATACAGGCAGAGCACAACAATGCTGATTGAGTATATGCCCATCTTTGGAAGGCCTTCATAGGTAAATAGCTTCAAGGTTTCTGTCAGGTATGGTGTTGCGCTGACTATCTGCTTGAATATCTGTGGAATTGCCATCAGAGGTGAGCTTTTGATGAAGCCCGGAACACTTCCAAGGGATTTCAGGGAAGTATCCAAAACGGAAATATCGATGAATGTATTGAATACTGTTATGAACACTACCAAAATTATATTGAAATAGCAGAAGTATTTCAGATATTTGCTTTTGGAGCTGATCAATACGCAGACGCTTAATATGATATAGAACATTGGGAACAGTATCTTTTGCTCAATAATGTTTCCGAATGTTGTAACAAGACCCAAATAGGATTTGTCAATGATAGTGAAATTGGCAAATTCAGGATACCAGTAAGAGACCTCATGAGCAAACCTTATGCTGTTTCCAGGACATGTGAACACGAAAATCAGTGCAATTGCAGAGACTGCTGTTGCAAGTAAATTAAATCTGTTAACAGAATTTTTGTTAATCAGAGAATTCAGCAGATACAGCAGGTTGAATGCAAAAATCAGAGCACCACTCTGCTCCTGATTTGTTGCGAAAAGAAGTGCCAAAAAGGAAATGACATACATATAACCGTCCACCTTCTCACCCTGAACCTCATAAATCAAAGGTATGAATGAAATTATTCCAAATGCAAAACACCATGAATAGTTAAGGGTTGTTGAAATCCAGCCGGCACTTGCCATTTCATAAAACGGATACATCAAAAACAACAGAATTCCAAAATAGGCCATTTTTTTGGAATAGTTTTTATTCACCAGTTTGATGATATAGTAAACTCCGAAAGTGTAAATTATAATGTCCAATATTTTCCAGATAATCATGTTGTAGCGGGTCAGAATTACCAGAAGGCCATCTATAATTACCCTGCTGGACCAATTATAGTATCTGTAATGGATATAATCCACCAGGCTTTGATTGGCCAGAACCTTTGCATACTTAATATCATCCCCATTGAATCCCATGATTGCATGTAAAATTAACATTGCACCTACAAAAAGGACAAATGGAAAATATTTTTTAAAATTATAATTCATATGTACATATTTTAGTTGTTCAAACTATATAATACATATGATTCAGTGAAATTTTTCAAACAAAAATGAACAAGATTAAAATAAAGTTAAAAAAAAAAAGTGATGATAAAAATTAAAAATCAGCCATACACATCACAAAATTCAGTTAAAACATCATATAATCGATTATCCAAACACCCAACAGCCATATCTGCAATAGTTTTTGGAACATCCCAGTAAGCACCTGCAATACTTCCAGCTATTGCCGATTGAGTGTCTGCATCACCACCCAGTGAAACTGCATTACGTATCGCATCTTCAAAATCATCAGCATCCAAAAAGCAAATTATTGATTCTGGAACGCTGCCTGCACATGAAACGTCGAATGTGTAGGACGGTCTTATCCCGTCAACTGTGCGATTCAAATCATATCCGTATTCATTTTCAACATGATTTCTGATTTCATCCTTGCCTGCACCGTTTTTTGCAAGATAGATTGCATCCACAGTGGCCAAAGCACCTTTAATACCTTCAGGATGATTATGAGTTACAACTGCTGATTTGTAAGCCAAATCCCGATGCACAAGCAGATACTCTCATTGCCGAACCGTTTGCCCAACTTCCGTAAGGTTTGGGATTATCTTGCCCCAACCAATCGAGAAACATTCCCCCATATCCTGCATTGGGATATGCATTTCCAAAATATTGCAATTCATCGATTAAAACATCCAAAGAAGTTTTATCTTTAACTAGCCAATTTGCAATAGCCAAAGTCATTACTGTATCATCCGTAAATATCGAGTTTTCGCCAAACAGTTCAAAATCCTTCGTTTTAATTGAATTGAACTCATAGACAGACCCAATAATGTCTCCGCAAATTGCCCCAATAACCGCATTCATATGATATACTATAAGACAACTTTCTAAAATACTTTATGCAGGATTGAAAATCGATTTGAAATTAAAATATTACTTTAAATTAATTACTTATCGCATTCATTTAAAATAACAAAAAATATAATAATCGACCTCATCTGCTATATAAATAATTAACAATACCTATAAATCCTAAAATGAATGTTGCCAGATAATCTAAAACTGCAATTAACGGCATGTCAAACAACATTGGCCCCCTATTGATTGTCATCACTATTGAAGAACTCATTAAAAGTGCTGCAATTAATACAACCAATGAAAACTTGCTTACAATGCGGTCAAGTTCGTAAACTTCGAACTTGAGCATCATTTCGCCGTCATTCATCTTATGAATTGCATTTGTGAGCAGTGGCGGCACAGATTTAAGCATGTTTTTATAGTAAAGCAGAGTGCCTTTTTTATTGCCCAAATAATTTTTAATGTTCATTCTCTCGCTAATAACTTCCTTAGCTATCGGTTCAATGGAAGCCATTACATCCATATTCGGATCCAATGCGGAGGCATCGGCTTCAATCATTGATATTCCCCTGGCCATTGAAACGAATTCATTCGGAAGAACGACATTATAATCCTGCATAAGGTCCAGCAATCTGTTCAATATTTCATTTAATCCACAGGAATTATCTGCAAAGAATCTGAAGAATAAATCCCTCATATCACGTTTTAAGGTAGTTGTATCCATACGGTAGTCCAAAACTCCCATATACATGAACTGATTGACCAAACCATTTACATCCTGGTCTGCAATCAACATCAATAGGTCGCAAAGATTCTTTCTAAAATCATCATCAAGAATTCCAACTGCCCCCCAAGTCAATATAGCACAAAACATTATCATCTAAAATCATTATGTTTCCAGCATGGGGGTCGGCATGGAAAAATCCGTCAATCAGAACCTGCCTAATAAATGAATCAATAGCACGTTTGGCCAGAAGGGGCTTGTCAAATTCTTCATTATCACTTTCAATAACATCAGACAATTTAGTTCCATCGATAAATTCCATGGTAAGAATCTTTGAAGTACAATAATCTGAATAAGCGATTGGAATATAAATGGTTTCATCTTCAGCAAAGTTCGCTTCAAGCTGTTTCATGTTAACCTGCTCATTGATGAAATCCAGCTCAATATGTATAGTATAGTCAAATTCATCAATCATTGCCGGCAAATTGTATTTTCTGAAATCCTCATTATACTTATGAATTTGAGCCGCAAGGTACTTCATGATGGCTATATCATATTCAAGTGAATCGGCTATGCCTTCCTTTTGAACTTTAACAGCTACCTTTTCACCTGAAATTAATCTGGCTTCATGAACCTGGCCGATTGATGCTGTTGCAAGACTTTCTTTTGAAAATTCAGCAAATAACTCATCAATGTTGCCGTTAAGCTCCCTTTCAACTATCCGTTTAACCTCATCATATGTGATTGGAGGATTGTCATCCTGTAACTTTTCAAATTCGGCGCAATTTTCTCACCAACCATATCCTGCCTAGTGCTCAAAAGCTGACCTAATTTGATGAAACTGGCCCCCAATTCCTGAAACATCAATCTTAAGTTTACAGGAACCTCCGGATCTAAAAAAATATCGTATTCATCATCCTTTGAAGGGAAAATCTTCTCTTTAATGGTTCTGTTTACCACCTTACCAAAACCATATTTTCGCAGTGCTGCTGTAATTTCTCGTATACGGACTTTCATTTCCTTTTCCATATTAATCACTAAATAATTTTTTACCCTTTCAATTATATAATCATATAACCTTTTTTCTAAATGAAATTCTTTAACGCATCATTTCCATCATATTTTTTTCAAATACATTAAATAAATTTATCACTTCATTCATTCACATTTGTATTCTATCATGTCTACATTTGCATCATCTATTGATTAGTAGGATTACCTCCCCATTTTTCCCGAACATTTCTTTGATGTAGGTTTTCAATGCATAATTGTTGACTAACTATTGGATTATTCTGTAGTATGTGTCTTTTAATTTGTTTTGATTTTTTCTATCCATTTCCTAGTGTTTGTAGCGATTACTGTTGTATTAGATTTAATAATTTTCGGCAGTATTTTTTTAATCATCATATTCTCTTTTGCTGTTTATTAACAACATTAATGTTGAATACAGAAAAAATCAACAACTATTACACTATTATTATCCTATTTCAACAAAAGAAAAATGAAAACAGATATAATAAATTATTATGCAAAAAAATCATTATTTGCATTAACTAGAAATTTCAAAAAAAAGTACTTCACTTAAAAAAAGTTGATTCCATGAATTCATGGAATCAGAATTAGGATTATGTGATTTTTCTAATTAAAACGGAGGTGTTGTTGGTATTTCCAGTAGGTAAAATCATTACCTCCTTATGGAAACCTCGAGTATCCTTGTCCAGAACAGGAGAATATAAAATAGCCCTCATACCAGTATATGTTCGATAAATAACCGGTGTTTTTTCATCAACATATTCCCAGATGTTTGCAAATACCCTGTCTTTTGGTTCAGCCAAAGCTGCAATCATCAAAATATCATAATCCAATTTTTCAACTGTTGTCTCATCACCGACAACAATTTCAATGTCTTTATCCAAGTCCAGTCTTTTTAAAACTTTTCGGGACAATTCAGCAACATTTTCCTGCTGTTCTATCCCAATGCATTTACAGCCAAATACCTTATTAAACATTATCAATGTCAACGGCAGAGGACCTGATCCCAAAAATACAAATGTTTTTTCATCGTTGAATTTGGCCAATTGACTCTCGTTTTCAATTAAACCGATATATCTATCATAGAAATGGAATGAATCCAATGTTTCTGTTGGGTTATCGGATTCTAATATTTTCAATGCATTTTCTGTTTCAAGCCTTGCACCCACATAAACATAGAATTTCCTAATCAGTTTTAATGCTTTATTCATTTTTTCATCATCTAGAATATGCTTTGCTGAATCAAAATCAATTGTTTTGTCATGGGCAATGATCTCCACATCATCCAATATCTCAATGATTTCATTGATATTCACGTCATCAAGTGCAGAATCACCATATTTATCCAAATCACCATAACTTGATAATTTATTGGCAATCTCTTCAAGTTTTCCCCAATATTTATAGCAGCTCATTTAAAAAAACTCCATAATACTTTATTTCACATTATGTATTTTATAAATATAAATTTAATTAAAGTAATACTAATTTAAATATTTTGGAATAATAGTAATACTCCCATGAAAAAATCATTGCAGCTTTAAAATAGAAATTTCAAAAAAAGTACTTCACTTAAAAAAGTTGATTCCATTAATTCATTGAAATCAGAATTGAGCTATGAGATTTTTTTAATTAAAACTATGCAAAAAATAGTGATTAAATTTAAAAGAAAAAAATAAAAAAAAGTTAAAAAGTGAGAGAAATTACGCACTTCTCTCAAGTACAAAATCTGCAATGTCTGCAAGTACCTGTTTAGATGAAGAATCAGGCAATATTTCAAGTACTTCCTTAGCTTTCACAACAGATTCATGAGCCAAATTGCGAGCATATTCAATGGCACCACAATTTGTTAAAATTTCAATTGCTTCATCTATCTCATCTTGAGAATTATTCTCATTTTTTAAGATTTCAAGCAATTTTCCGGAATCATCAGCTACCAAACCTTTAATTGCAATGATAGTCATCTTACCTTTGCCGATGTCAGAACCAATTGGTTTGCCCAATGTTTCTTCATCACTGGCTAAATCAAGATAATCATCTTGAATCTGGAAAGCAAGACCTATTAATCTACCATATTCATACATTGTATCAATGACTTCCTGTGAAGCACCACCCATAACTGCACCAACTTTTGTAGCGGCTGCAATCAAAGCACCTGTTTTTTTGAAAATCATTTCCATGTATTCTTCTTCAGTAACGTCAAATCTTTCTTCAAAACTCATATCCAATGCTTGACCTTCACAGATTTTCACACATGCATCTGCAACAGTAGCTAAAGATTTGTTATTTTGATTAGAGCTGGTTCCTTCAGTTCCAACAATAATCTCAAATGCTTTTGAGAATAATGTGTCTCCAGCTAAAATCGCTACATCATCACCCCAAACCTTATGAACAGAAGGCATTCCTCTTCTCATATCATCCTGATCCATGATATCATCATGAATTAATGAAAAAGTATGAATAAGTTCAATTGCAGCAGCTGATTTTAATGCAAATTTTTTATCGCCACCAACAGCTTCTGCTGTAATTAAAGTTAAAGCCGGTCTAAGCATTTTACCTCCAGCTCTAGTTAAGTAAACTGAAGCCTCTTCTAGATTATCTGGAGTAATTGTGGACAATTCTTCTTCAATAGTTTTTGTAATGTCAGTTGAATAACTTCCAAGTACCTCTTTTACATCACTCATTTTAATTCCCTCTTTTAACTTTTGAAAACTTGTGCTTGAGCATTTCTTAAGATATGAATATCATAACCTATTCTATAGCCTTCTTCTTCAGCAAGCTCTGCGTAAGCCGCAAGCATGGATAAGTCCCCGTGTGCTGGAATAATATGTTGTGGTTTAAGCATACGTAAAAATTCACGATGATCTTCCCTTCCAGCGTGTCCGGAAACGTGAGCATTAGGATAAATTCTTGCACCTTTTAATTTTAACCTTCTTTCCATAATATGCCTATTTGCAGCATTTGTTGGATTTGGAATAATCGGTGCTGAAATAATAATATTATCTCCTTTCTTAATATTAAATGGAGTTCTGCTATTTGCAATTCTAGGAAGCAATGCATCAGGTTCACCCTGGTGCCCTGTAGTTACCAGCAAATAATTCGCCCTGTCTTCATCAGCCCTCATCAATGCCTTATTGACAGCCTTTGGAGAGCCATAAATACTTGCATTTTTAGGCAACTTCAAAATGCCTAACTTTTGTGCGATACCACAGAAACGTTCCATTGATCTTCCAAGGAAAAATATTTCCCTATGGCTTTTTTTAGCAATATCTGCAATAGCCTGAACCCTTTCAACGTGAGAAGAAAATGTGGTAACTATCATACCTGTTTTTTCATTTAACGGTCCTCTCATAACATCCTCAAGAATGTTTCTTGCAATTCTTTCGGAATGTGTTTTGACTTCACCATAATTTTTTGCATTTGTTGTCTCTACAATCAATGCGAGAACTCCTTTTTTACCCAATTCTCTTAATCTCTTATAATCAGGTGGAGGAGATACTTTTTGGTGATTGTCAAATTTAAAATCTAATGCATAAATAATAACTCCTTCAGGAGTATGTAAAACTGGAAATACTGCTTGTGGAATACTGTGTGTTGACTGAACAAATTCCAGAACAATATCTTTGGAAAGCTTTATTTTGCTTCCGGGATTTAACGGTCTTATTGGATTGGTTACTTTAAATTTACGTTCACCTTTAATCTGTTTTTCAATTAATGCAGCAGTATATGGAGTTCCGATTAATGGAGCATCATATCTGTGAGCTAATTTGGCTACTGCACCAATATGGTCCAAGTGACCGTGGGAAAAGACAATTGCTTTTACTTTTCCATCTACATCCTTCATTAATGTATCATCAGGAATAACGCCTCTTTCAATTAAATCCAAACTATGCATCCTATCGATATCCGTATCCTCGTGCATACTGATTCTGTCAAGATGTATTCCCATATCAAATATAATAACATCTTCGCCTATCTTGACAGCAGTCATGTTTTTTCCGACTTCCTGATATCCTCCAATAGCGATAACTTCTACGCTCATGTTTTATCTCCTTGAATAATTTTTTGTGTTTATACCTCTTTCATTGAGCCATTCACGTGTTTTTCCACGAATAACCAATTTAGATTGTTTCAATTCTTCTATGTTATTCGCTCCAACTAAAAACATAGCAATCCTTAGAGAATCGTTGAATCTTTCAATAAATCTGTTTAATTGTTCTTGAGAAGCTGAGTTCTTTAAGAACGGTAATGCCATACCCACTGCATCAGCACCAAGAGCAATAGCTTTAGCCGCTTCAAGACCTGTTCTTATACCTCCAGACGAAATAACAGGAACATTTACTGCATTAGTAACTTCCACAGTACTGATGGCAGTTGGAATTCCCCAGTCCCAAAAGATTTCACCCAAATATCTGTCTTCTGCGCGATATGTTTCAACAGCCGCCCAGCTTGTTCCTCCGGCACCCTCAATATCTATATAATCAACACCAGCATCAACAAGCATTTTTGCAGATTCTCCAGATATTCCGCAACCAGTCTCTTTTGCAACGACAGGAATATCTACAGACTCTGTAATTTGATTGATCAAATCAAGATAACCTCTTGCATCCAAATCGCCCTCAGGCTGAATTGATTCCTGAAGAGGATTAAGATGTATGGCCAAAATATCAGCATCCAAAATTTCTACAGCCTTTTCCGCCAAGTTTAATTGGGGTGCTCCGATATTACCTACAAGCAAACAGTCAGGAGCATTTTCACGAACGACAGAATAAGTGTCTGCAAGTTCAGGATGCTCACATGCTGCCCTTTGAGAGCCAACACCTAATGCAATACGGTTATTCTCAGCAGCAATAGCTAGCTGTTTATTAATATTTTTTGCAGCAGGATGACCTCCTGTAATAGCTGTTATGAACAAAGGAGAGTTTAATTTCTTGCCAAAAACGGAAGTTGACAAATCAATTTCATTTTTATCAATTTCCGGCAAAACATTATGGATTAACTCAATATCTTCAAATCCAGTAGTTTTATCTTTAAACTCCACATCATAATTTTCACATATTAATAAATGCTCTAATTTTCTATCTGAAATCATGTATTAATTTCCCCTTGAAATTACTGTTCCTTTCACATTCTCATTTTCTAAAACTTTGAAAATATTATCTTCAACTTCAGCATTTATTATTTTAGATTCGATTCCCAAATCTGCTAAATATAAAAGTTCTTTAATTTTTCCGACCATTCCACCGGTCACGTCCACATTTGTTGTTCCTTCCAGAGTATCCAAATCATCTAAAGATGAAAATCTGTCGAAGAATATTGCATCATCATGAGTTTTTGGATTTTTATTATACACACCATCAACATCAGTACCTAAAACAACAACATCAGGATTGAGATTCATTGCCAAGTACTGAATAAGCTGATCTCCTGAAATAACGCAAATTTCAAGCTCGTCATCCAATACAACATCCCCATAAATAACCGGAATAAAACCCTTTTTCAAATATCTTTTGAAGCTGTCAAGATTGCCTTGAGTAATTCTTTTATTAGTAGCTGTCATGAAACTAGAAGCCGGAATTGCAACTACTGGTAATCCTTCCTCAATGAAAGCTTCACATATAAGCATGTTTAATTTTTTTACAGCATTTTGTGTTTCACAGAATCCTATTCTCTTTTGAGGATATTCTGATTTGTCGAATACTTCGCCAATCTTATATTTTTTAGCAGGAGGATGTCCAAAAGACCCTGCACCATGAACAATAATCAACTCTTTTGGAGAGTTATCGAGTGAAGATTTGATTTCTGATGCTATTCTTTTAAGACTTGCCGCATCAACTTCACTGACAGAGTCCTTATTGGTTAAAATGCTTCCACCAATCTTTAAGATAATCATAAAATCACTTGTAAACCCTTGAAGAAACTCCTTTTCGAGTAAATCTTATTTTCAGTATATTATCATCCCGGGCAATAGCCTCCGCAACCTCATCAACCTTTCCAGGACAAAGTGCAATAATACTACCGCCACCACCGGCTCCAGTGATTTTTGAACCAATAGCTCCCGCTTCCCTAGCATTATAAACCATACGAGATAATTCCAAAGTGTTAACTCCCAAAACATCTAAAAATCCATGGTTAATGTTCATCAATTCACCGACTTTATCAAAATCTCTTTTTAAAATAGCCTGTTTGGCATAGTTAGTTAAGTTTCCCATGGCAGTAATAACCGGATTAATGATTTTTGGATTCTTTATTTTCAGATTTTTAACGTCCTTAACCATCTTACCAGTATTTCCATGCTTTGTAGTGTATCCCACAACAAATGGAACATTAAAATTAACATTGAAATGCTCAACTTTTTTGTTTCTGGATAAGTAGACAAGTCCTCCATACGTGGAGACCAGAGTATCCAGCGGACTGGCTACTCCCTGAACGGCCTGCTCAACCATATGAGCATCATGGGCAAGAGATTTCTTATTAAAACGGATATTATGATACCTGTATAAAGCGGCAAGCATTGCCACAGTAACTGCAGCAGATGACCCCAAACCGGAACCGATAGGAACATTTGATGATAGCGTAATCTCAATTGGAGAGTGGTCGTGAACTTTATAAAGAGCTTCTAAAATGTATCTAATAATACCTGGTTTTCCCTTTGTTAAAATATACTTCTTTTGACTGGTCAGCAATTCAGCTTCAAAACCAATATCGGGCGCTTTAAAAACAGAACGATCTTTATCAGATTCCTTTATTGTTATATAAGCCCTTTTATTAACTGCACCTGCTATAGCAGGTTCGCTATAAACTACTGAATGCTCACCAAATAAAATTGTTTTTGCAGGAGCAGACGCCTTAGCTATCATAAGTACACCTTATTTAAAAATACCTGAAGCATAACCTACAACAGAGCTGAAATCTCCAGTGACATCACCACTAGTTCTATAACCTAGTATTTCACAATTTTTCTTTCCGGACATTTTAGAAAGAGAAATTGCAGCCATCACCGGACCATAACCACACATTGTAATATTGAATTGAATTACTTCTTCAAAAAGTTTAAATTCATTCATTTCACTAATATCATCCAAAACAAAACCGTCTACCTTATTGGCTTTCTCTTGATTGTTGAAATGAGATAAATCTGTACTTGCAATAACGCAGTAAGATTTACCTAATTTATTGCCCGCTTCAAATATTGATTTTGCCAAATCGCTTGAAGCGCTGAATGTCTGAGAACCCATAGTAATTGGAACGATTTTGAAATCATTGGAAAAGTATTGTAAAAAAGGCAGCTGAACTTCAATGCTGTGCTCTCTGAGGTGTGCATGAAAATCAGAAGTTGCAATGTCTGAAAAAGAGATAATCTCATCTGCAAATTCGCCGTCAACTTCAACGTTTCCAAGCGGAGTAATCCACTCTCCCTCATTGAAAACAGAAACTTCACTGCCAAATCCTGTATGATTAGGACTCAAAATAATAAAAACTTCAGGAAAACCATTTTGAACTATGTTGCAATAGCCTTTTGCAGCTATTGCACCAGAATATTGATAACCTGCATGAGGAACCATAACATGAATAGGATAATCATTACCTTCAAAAGTATTGAGCTTAGGAATTTCAGAAATTTCATTGTTTTGTAAAAAACAATCTTCTATTAGCCCTTTAAGCTCATTTGGATTATCCGGATAAAATGATCCGGCAACAGCAGGTTTTCTTAACATTTAACTCACTTAAAATTTAAGTTCGAAGTCAGTTGCATCAATATCCAAGTCACCGTCTTCAGGAATAGTTCCTCTTTCTCTTAAAATTTGTCTTGCAAGTAACCAGTAAACTAATGCAATAGCTTTTCTACCTTTGTTGTTTACAGGTACAGCAATATCAACAAAACTGAGTAAGTTTTCAGTATCACATAATGCAACAACTGGAATACCGTTTTGTTTAGATTCTAAAACAGCTTGTGCATCAGATCTTGGGTCAGTTACAACGATAATTTTTGGTTCAATGAATTTAGCATAATTTGGGTTGGTTAAAGTACCTGGGATGAATCTGCCTGGAATGGTTTTTGCACCAGTGATTTCACCGAACTTTTTAACAGGAGCTTGACCGTATTGTCTGGTAGCTACTACTAAAATGTCTTCAGGATCGTATTTTGCTAAAAGTTTTGCAATTTGTCTGATTCTTTCATCTGTTTTTTGAATATCCAATACGTATAAACCGTCAGATCTTACTCTGAATATATATTTTTCCATATCGCTAGTTTTTTGTTGGGTTCCGATATGTAAACCTGCTGCCAAATAATTATCTAAATCAATTAAAAGTTCATCATTTACCATAATTACACCTCATTATTTTTAATCATCATCTTCAATTTTTACACATTCTTGTGGACATACGTCCATACATACTTCACAATAACTACATTCTTCAGGGTCGACAATTTCTATTTTGTCTCCTTTAAGAACTAAAACTTCCATAGGGCAAACATCAGCACATTCTGCGCAGTCTGAACCCTCGCATTTATCATAGTCAATAGTTACTTTAGCCATAATAATCCCCTTAACTAACTTAAAATGACCCCATTTTTGGATTTGGAAGTTCTTCTTCGATACGAATTAACTCGTTTAATTTAGCTATTCTTTCTCCACCAATAGCACCTGTCTTAATCATAGGTGAACCGAAACCGACTGCCAAATGAGCAATTGTTTCATCGGTTGTTTCACCAGACCGGTGGGACACAACAGGCACAATATCATTTTCTTTTGCCAACTTTACAGTAGCATAAGTTTCAGATAAAGAACCTATCTGATTTGGCTTGATTATAATAGCGTTAGCCGCTTTCATTTCAATGCCCTTAGCTAATATTTCTTTGTTTGTAACAAATAAATCATCACCACATATAAGGCATTTGTTTCCAACTTCTGCAGTCAATTGAGCAAATCCTTCGAAATCGGACTCATCAAATGGGTCTTCTACATAAAACATATTATATGTTTCAATAATATCTTTAACGAAATCAATTTGATCTCCGGTATCCCTTTCGATACCATCTTGGGCATAAACATATTTCTGCTTATTCTCATCCCATAATTCAGAAGCAGCAATATCCAGTGAAGGTCTGATTTCAATACCCAATTCATCACCAACTTCCTGACATGCCTGAACTTGAATTTCCAAAGCGTCAGCATTGGTAATGTTCGGTACCCATCCTCCTTCATCTCCTTTTCCTCCGGTGAAATTTGAGTCTTTTGCCTGAATCAGTTCTTTCAATTTTTTATGAACTGCAGCATTAGCAAAAATAGCATCACCAACATTTTTAGCTCCTACAGGAACAACTAAAAATTCCTGAATGTCAGGTGCGTTGATGCCTGCATGGGCTCCACCATTCATCATATTTCCCAATGGGAACGGCAGTTCGTTTACCAAATTTCCACCAATGTACTTGTATAATGGCATATTATAAGAGGAAGCCGCCGCTTTAGCTACGGCCATAGAAATTGCTACAGCAGTATTGCCGCCAATAGCAGATAAGTTGTCAGTTCCGTCAATTTCCTTCAGAACCTCATCAATAGTAGTAATGTCTTCAGCATCCATACCGATGAGTTCAGAAGCTATGAAATCTTCCATTTCACTTACAACAGTATCTACTCCACCTTCAGGAAATGAAACTACTTCTCTAGAACCGGTACTGGCTCCGCTTGGTGCAGCTGCTCTACCGGAACTGTTCCAAGTAATCACATCTACTTCAACAGTAGGGTTTCCTCTGCTGTCCAAAATCTTACGAACTTGGACATCTTCTATTATACTATTCAAAAAAAACACCTCAGTGCCCTTTAATTTATTACCATATAATCTATACTCTTTAAAAAATCAGTAAGTTTCTTTATAGAGTTATGTTGGTATTTTTTATTTTTTTTAAATAAATTATAAGAATAAATAGATAAACTATTTATTCATCTCTAATTACATCTAATGGTAAAACTCCAGCTTTAAGTTCTTCGTAAGCTATGTCAATTGGATCTAAAGAGTCCTTAATATCAACTAATGGTTTAGCTCCCATGGATATTTGAATTGCTCTAGCTCCGAGAATTCTAGCTCTTTCAAACCTTGTCAATTTTTTTTCAACATTCATGAATATTACTTCCATTTTAGGCATATATTTTACCAAGATTATATTTTTAATTAAAAAATATCCCTACGAACTGAAAAACTTATTCCCAGGTTTGAACATGGGAAATCAACATTCTTCTACAACAGTATCTGTTTAAACCTAAGTCATCTAAAACATCTTTTGACTTTTCACCTGCAGCAACCCTTTTTGTATATTCATCAAAGTAAGCTGATACAGGTTTTCCGCAACTTAAGCATCTTATAGGAATCATTTATATCATCTTTTTTTAAATTTTAATAAAATATAAAATTACAGAAAGATTTATCTGTAACTTTTTTGTTTACGTGCTCTTGCTCCAGGACCACCGTATTTTTTAGGTTCGGAACGTCTTGGGTCACCTACTAACATGGTTCTGTCATATTGAATGAATTTTTCTTTTAAATCCATGTCTTGAGACCATTGTACGAGTCCTTTAGCAATTACCATACGTGCAGCTTCAGCTTGACCCATTACTCCACCACCAATTACGCGGATATTAATATCCACTTCATTAGCTAAATCTCCAGCTAAAGTTAATGGTTCTTGTAATTTTAAGTTAGCAAGCTCTGGAGAATAAAGTTCTAAAGGAACTCTGTTAATTCTTACTTTACCGGTTCCTTCCTGAACAGTACCTCTTGCGATAGCTGTTTTACGTTTTCCACTTGTATGAATAACTTTAACCATAATCACACATCCATTTTATCTAAAAGGTAGCTCCTAAAAGTTTGGAGATTTCTCCATACCTTTTTTAATGTTTTTGTATTCTGCTTCCGGAACTGAAGTGAGTTCAGCATCTGCATATTCTGCAGGCACGCCAACAAAAGCTTTTAATCCTTTGTATGCGGTTTTACCTTTGGATTTTTTGAAAGGTAACATTCCTCTAACAGTTCTTCTAAATATATCATCTGGTCTTCTAGGATATTTAGGACCTAAGTCACGAGGGTTAGAGATACTTGCCCTGTCAACTCTTTGTTTGTATTTAGCATAAGCCCAATCTTTGTTACCAGTTAACATAATTTTTTCAGCATTAAGAATTACTACTTCTTCGCCTTCTAAAAGATTTTTACTAGTTATACTAGCTAATCTTCCTAAAACGCATCCTTCTCCATCAATAATCATAATAACACCCTATTTATTCCATGATCCTAATGTTTGATCCTTTAGGATTTGATTCGATTATCTCATCAATTGAGATGCATTCTCCACCAGCACTTTCAATTTTATCTTGTGCTTTAGCTGAGAATTTTAATGCTACGACATCTACTTTTTCTGTTAAATCACCATTTGATAAAACTTTACCAGGTACTAAAACGGTTTCACCAGCTTCAGCATATCTTGCAATATCAGACAAATTAACTTCAGCGGTTCTTCTGTTAGACCTTGAAAGTTTATCTGCAACATCTTTCCAAATAGCTGCATCTTCACTTTTTGATTTTTTATTAAGTTTATTAATAAGTTCAATAAGGTTAGGATTAGTTTTGATAATTTTCTTAACCATTATTTACTTCCTCCTTCTTCACTAAATCTGATAAATTTTTCTGCTTTTTCACCTAATTTGTCACAAGCTTTTAATAAAACTTCTTTAGGAGGCATAGATCCATCAGTTTCGATTCTAAATATGAAATCATTTTCACGATACCCTACATTAATATAACCATTAGAAGAAGCTCTTACACAGCTTTTACACATAGTACAGTTTTCAATGTCTAAAATCTTGATATGTTTTGACCTTCTATCTGATTTTAAAACACCTCTTGGACATGCTAATGCACAGTCATAATCAACTTCCTTATCTTCATCGAAAGTGATTTCAGGATATTGTTTGTATGCACATACAGTAGTAGGCATCCATTTAGCATGTTCTTTTCCGTATCCTACTTTTGCAACAGCTTCAATTTCAATTACTTCATCAGGTTTAAGTTTTACTAATGGAATAGTATCGTATACTGGTTTAATTGTTTCGTCTGAAGATATTAAATCCTTAGAATAAACTACTTTAGGTCCAACTTCATTTAACTTGAAAACAACACCTCTTTTAAGATTGTCAGCCCAGGAATCATTTTCTTCATCATATCCCCAGCCGTCATCTTCAGGTAAAGGTAAACCTTCAATTGCTTCAAGATTTGAAACTAAAGGAGTTAAACCAAGTCTATGAGCAAGTACCTCATTAAACATAGCAGAATCATTTCTGATAATGTTTACATCTTCAATAGCTATTTTAGGCACATTAACCATTGCGCATCTTCTAATAGCATTAATAAACGGTACTTCAGCGTCACGAACAATGAATACAATCTCATCATCGCTTTGACTTTTAATTTGTATCTCCATATTAAACCCTTCCACTTAGACTCTTCTTCCTCTTTTACCACCAGGTCTTCCAGTACCATCGTGAGGAATAGGAGTGATATCTTCTATCTTACCTATTTTAATTCCAGCTCTTGCTAAAGCACGAATAGTAGCTTGTGCACCAGGTCCTGGACTTCTAGGTCCGTTTCCACCAGGAGCTCTTACTTTAATATGTAATCCTACAAATCCTTTTTCTTTAGCATCATCAGCTATTCTGGTTGCTGCAGCCATAGCTGCGAAAGGTGAAGCTTGTTGTCTGTCTGCACGAACAACTTTTCCACCGGACCATTGTGAAATAGTTTCAGCACCAGTAATATCTGTTACAGTAATAATAGTGTTATTGAATGATGAGTAAATATTAGCTATACCCCATTTTTCATCTTTTGCCATAATTACACCC
>NZ_CADCJB010000045.1 GCF_902801725.1 uncultured Methanobrevibacter sp.
AAATGTTGAAGATGAAATAGCTGAAATTACTGAAAAGGCTATGCAAGGTGAAATAGACTTTGAAACTTCTATTAAAGACAGAGTTAAACTTCTTGAAGGCACTTCAATTGAAGAAATTGAAAAACTTGCTGATGAACTTCCGTTAATGGCTGGAGCTGAAGAAACCATCAACGCTTTGAAAGAAAAAGATTTAGATGTAGTTATCATTAGTGGTAGTTTTGATGTAGTGGCTGAAAAAGTTAAGGATAAACTTGGCGTTGACGAAGTTTACACCAATAGTTTCTCAGTCGAAGATGGTAAATTAACTGGTGAAGTGACTGGTCCTTTAGTATCAGGATCCAAATTGGATGTATTAAAAGATCATGTCGAAAAAGCAGGAATTGCATTAGATAATGTAGTTGCTGTTGGAGATGGCGCTAATGACATTTCCATGATTGAATCAGCAGGATGCGGAATTGCATTCAATGCAAAAGATTCCGTAAAAGAAATTGCTGATGTTGTAGTAGAAGAAAAAGACTTAACAAAAGTCTCTGAAGAAATTCTTAATCAATTAACCACTGATGATGCTGAAACTGAAACTGTAGAAGAAGAAGCTCAAGAAGCTGAAGAAGAAGTAGTTGAAAAAGCTGCTGAAGAAGAAGCTCAAGAAGCTGAAGAAGAAGTAGTTGAAGAAGCTGCTGAAGAAGAAGCTCAAGAAGCTGAAGAAGAAGCTGCTGAAGAGCCTGAAGAAGAAAAATCTAAAAAATCTAATAAAGGTCTTCCTGAATCCAATTTTGTTCTTGCTGACACTATGGAAGGTGTAAGAAAACAGAAAGATGAAAAAGAAGCTGAAATTGCTAAAGTTGCTGAAGAAAGGGAAGAATTCAACAGGATAGCTAAAGAACAACGTAAAATTAGAGATGAATTAAATGCATCTTTAAAAGAAAACTTAAACAAAGCTATCGAATACAGAAACGAGCGTAATGAAATCAACAAAGCTGTTGAAGCTGCTAAAAAAGCTCGTAACGAGGCTAATAATAAAATTAAAAATCTCGAATGGTCTTCAGGTAAACGCGATAAAATCAAAATAGAAAATGAAATCAAAAAGATTGATAAAATCATTGAAACTCGCGTTTTAGACATTAAAAAAGAAAATCAGCTTGTTAAAAATGCAAATGATTTAAGAAAACAATTAATGGAAATTCATGAAGATGAATCCGTTAAAACTGAAGCTCAAGAGCTCAAAAAAGTATCTGAAGAAGAGCACGAAAAAGTTATTGAACTTTCTGAAAAAGCTCAAGCAGCTCACGAAGAAATGCTCACTTACTTTAGAAAAACTGATGACATTAGAACTGCAGCTGACGAAGCTCACAAAAAATTCATCGAAGCTCGTAAAAACGCTTCAGCTAAACATGAAGAATTCAAAGCTATCTTAAGTGATATTCATGTTATCAACAAAAAATTAGGTTCCAACAAACCTAAACGCAGAAAATCTGATAACAAATCTTCCGGCGGAGCTAACAAAAACCGTGAAGAAAAAGAAAGAGCTGAAGAAATCTTTGAAAAATTCAAAAAAGGTGGAAAAGTATCTACCGAAGAGATTTTACTCTTACAAAAATACAATATAGGTTAAATTATTTAACCTACTTTTTTTACTTTTTTTAAGGTCATACTATGTGTGAAGAAAAAATTGAAACTTGTTTTATATGTGGCAAGAAATTTGACATGAACAAAGCTGATCTTGCATATTACAGAAATGGTCAATTTCCAATTTGTGATTTTTGCGCGGATTTTTATCGTTTTTATAATGAAGATATTCCAACTAAAAAGGAATAATTATATATTTTAATATTTTTCTCAGATTACTATTTTTAATTTCAGAATTGTCATCTTTTTTTTAGAATATTTTTTCACATCACAATAGTAATGTTTTTATATTAAAAATTTCATTAAAATAATTTATAAAAATTGAAGTGGAAGAGAATTATGCATGAAGTAATTATTTGCGAAAAACCTAGTTCTGCCGAAAAGATTGCTAAAGCACTTTCCCCTAGTGCAAAAAAGAAAGTATATAATAAGAAAGTTAAATATTGGGAATTAACTAGAGATTCAAAGGATATTACTGTTGTGTCTGGCGTTGGACATCTGTATTCTTTAGTGCCGGACAAGGCAAGATATAAGATTTCTTTTGATTTGCATTGGGCTCCTTCACATGAAGTAAACAAAAGCAGTGCTTTTACAAAAAGCTATCTTCAGGCTATTAAAAAATTTGGAAAGAATGCGGATTCTTATATTCATGCTTGCGATTATGATGTTGAAGGAACTTTAATTGGTTATAATGCTTTGAAATATGCTTGCGGTGAGGATTCACTGAAAAAGGCATCTAGAATGAAGTTTTCCACATTGACAAAAAAGGATATTATCGAAGCATATGAGAATAGAATTGACATTGACATGCATCAGGTCGATAACGGTATTGCTCGCCATATCCTGGATTATTATTTCGGAATGAATATTTCAATAGCTCTTTCAGATTCAGTGCGCAAAACCAAACACAGATTTTTAAAATTGTCTGTAGGGAGAGTTCAAACTCCAACCTTGTCAATCTTGGTAAATCGTGAAAAGGAAATCCGTGAATTTGTCCCGGAACCTTATTGGGTTATCAGAGCCATTTTGGATTTTGAAGATATTGAAATAAAGCATACTGCCGGAAACATATTCGACAGGCAACTGGCTCAGGAAATATTCAACAAATGCGAAGGAAAAGATGCATTGGTTGATAAAATTGAATTTTCTAACTCTAAAACCCGTCCTCCTGTTCCATTTAATTTAAGTGGGCTTCAGGCTGAAGCTTATAGCGTCTTTGGTTTTTCACCAAAAAGGACACAGATCGCTGCTCAAAATCTCTATAGTGCAGGTTATACTTCTTATCCACGTACTTCTTCTCAAAAACTGCCTGAAAGTTTAGGTTTCGATTCAATATTTGAACAATTGGCCGCAAATCCGGAGTTCAAAAAGCACATCGACAAGTTGCCGTCCAAATTAAAACCGAACAACGGTAAGAAAGAGGATGCAGCTCACCCTCCAATTCACCCAACCGGAATATTGCCGTCCAAATTGAATAAGGATGAGCAAAAAATATATGATTTGATTGTTTATAGGTTTATTGCAGTATTTTTCGATGCTGCTAAATTTGAAACCATGAAAACAACCCTTGACATTGAAGGAGAGAAATTCAAGTTTTCAAGAAGAAGAGTTACCTATAAAGGATGGATGGAACATTATCCATTCAAAAAAATTGATGATGAAAAATTCCCTGATGTTAAGGAAGGGGACATGATGAGTGTCAAGGAGCTTATTTCAGATGAAAAAGAAACCAAGCCTCCTGCTCGTTACAACCAGGCTTCACTGATTAAGGAACTTGAAAAGAAAAACCTCGGAACCAAGGCTACCCGTGCGGATATTATTGACAAGCTGTACGATAGGAAATATATAGAAGGAAGCAAAATTGAAGTTAATTCCTTGGGCGAGCATTTAATCGATACATTAAATACATATTGTAATAACCTAACCAGTGAAAAATTAACCCGCTCTCTGGAAATCAAGCTTGAGGATATCAATACCAATAAAACCACTAAAGAGAGTGTGGTCGATGAAGGGGAAAATGAAGTTAAAGAAATTTTAGGCGACATTAATAATAATGTTAATGGTATCGGTTCTAAACTTTATGAAGCATATCAGGCAAGCAACATTGTCGGGGAGTGTAGCTGTGGAGGAAAACTGGTCAAAAGATCCGGTCGTTACGGCAATTTTGTAGGATGCACCAACTATCCTGACTGTAATGTTACATATTCACTTCCAAGAAACGCATCTGTCATTAAAAAGACTTGCGAAAAATGTGGTCTTCCTATGATTGCAGCTGGAAAAGGAAGAAATCGTCAGGAAATGTGTCTTGATCCTAATTGTGGAAAGGATACTACAAAAAAACATGATCCTGAAGTTGTGGGTAAATGTCCTAAATGTGGAAAGGACCTTTTAAAGCGTTCCGGTCGTTTCGGTGATTTTGTTGGCTGCAAGGGATTTCCGAAGTGCAAGTTCACATGTTCTGTTGATGAACTTGAAAGTAAATTAAATTAAATTTCCCTTTTTCATATTTTTAAAACAATAGATAATATTTAATAATAGTAAATTAAATATATAATATTCAATAAAAATATTTTTTCATATCATGTTTTAATATTTTTATTTATTTCTTATAATTTTAGTTAAATTTATTAAAATTCTGTAATTTATGGAATTAAAAAAGAATGAGATGAATAGAGGATTTCTATGAATAAACAAACAATTTTAACAATAAGCAAATCAATAGTCATTATTTTGATTTTGTTAGCTGTTGTTTTCGCATTAAAAGCTCCTGCTGCTGATTTGCCTAGTATGGGCGATGATATTAAAGCAAGCTATGTTGATTCATCCGGTCTTCCTTATTTCAGTGAAATGGATTCATATTATAACTTAAGGTTGACAGAGAATTTTGCAAATCATGGTCATGTGGGAGATAAAATAATAAATGGTAGTGCATGGGATATGCACAGGTATGCTCCTGATGGAGATGAGATTAATTATGAGTTGGGTATCGTATATATTACGAACTGGTTGCACGATGTAGGAAACAGCTTCTTTGGTGCTAATCATTCACTTAGGGAAGTTGCATTTTGGACCGGGGCGATAATTTCCACACTTGCCGTTATTCCGGCGTTTATATTTGCAAGAAGGATCTCAAATGATTGGGGTGCAATTGTTGCAACATTAATTATTGTTCTTGCTCCGAATTACTTCTCACACACATTCCCTGGATTTTTCGATACAGATATGTTCTATTACATATTTCCGCTGTTCTTTATTTTCTTCTTTATAGAATGTATACGGACAGACAATATTATTCTTAAGGTAATTTATGCGTTAATTTCTATTGCATCAATAGGGTTATTCTCACAATCCTGGACAGGTTACATATTTTACATAGGTTTGATGGGAATATTCTCAGTTGTGTACTTGATTGTATGCTACTTCTTTAATATTGGAGATAACAAAAGCAATTATCAAAGCAAATTATCGTGGTTTATCCATCAAGATGCATTGAAGTCAATTTTAATCTTAGGTATAGTAGGATTTGTAGGACTCGCTGTTTTCAAAGGATTTAATGGCGTATTCGGAATATTCGGAAGTTTAACAGGTTTATTAAGCTTGCAATCCGCATCTAGGGTTGTTGGTGGTTTCCCTAATGTACTTATTTCTGTTGCAGAGATGCAAATACCTTCCATGCTCGGTGGCGGAATGAATTCAATGTTTTTAGCTAATACCAATGGTTTCATTAACGGTATTGGTGGTATTGCAGTATTCTTCTCCGCTTTGATTGTATTATATATCTTAGTTTCAAGATCCTGGAAATTCAGGACTTCTCAAAAATCTGTTAAAGTATCAGGTAAACCACAAAAAGGAGATAGATTAGCAGCTTCTAAAAAATTAGATGAAGGCCGTAAATTTAAATTTGATTTAACAGATTTAAAATTCGGTGGTTCCGATCAAATCTTATCTGATAAAGGTTTGACTATACTCTATGCTACTTTATTCGTGGTTTGGGTTGTAATTACAGCACTTGCGGTAACTAGAGGTTCAAGGTTCATTACAACAATCGTATTGCCATTCGGATTATTAGCAGGTTTATTTGTAAGTTATGCAACCGATTATATTAAAAACAGATTAAACAATGATAAGTGGTTAGTTGTTATAGCTTTATTCTGCGGATTTTTAGCTGCAGTTCCATTATCAACTATTAATTTAACTTATGGTCTGGCTGCATTTGCAGTAATAGCTGCAGCCGGTTTGATTACTGTTTATGGTATTAAACCAGATGCTTCAGTAAAAGTTCCAATTAAGAAATACGTTGTTGTAGCGGCTATTTTGATTGCGCTTGTAACACCAACAATTTGTGGTGCTTATCAAACTTCCACAAACGTAGTTCCTGGTACCAGTGACCCAATGTGGAATTCAATGCAGTGGATTAATGAAACTCAACCTGAAAATACTGTTATCACATCATGGTGGGACTTCGGTTACCTCTTTGAGATTGCTGCCGATAAACAGGTAACATTCGACGGAGGTTCTCAGACAGGAAGTCGTGCTTTCTGGCTGGGTCAGGCTATGAGTACGGACAATCTGAACTTGTCCGCAGGTATATTTAGAATGCTGGATACAACAGGTGAAAGAGCAACTACAATGTTGGTTAATATTACTGGAGATACTGGTAAATCCGTTGATATATTACTTGACATATTGCCACAATCATCCAGTGATGCTCAAAAGACTTTGGTAGATAAATACAAGCTGACTCCAAATCAGGCTGCTGATGTTGTTAACTTAACACATCCTGCTAATCCACGCCCAGTAATATTTGTTGCATCTTCAGATATGCTTGTAAAAGCTGGTTGGTGGAGTTACTTCGGTAACTGGAACTTTGAAAACCAATCTTCTGAAAACTTCAATTACATGGTGCCTACCGGTACTATTAAAGTTAATCCTGGTCAAACAGGTAGTTACTGTTTGATGAATGAATCCGGTATGGCTGTAAATGCAGTTATTCAAAGAGGATCCGGTAACAATTCAACTACTGCACATGTTGATTCTGTATATGCTAACAATGGTGAACCAATCAAGATTAACGATACTGAATACAATCCGTATAATGCTTCAAACATTATTGTGATTGAAGACGGACAGCTCATGAAAAACGAATCTATTAAGGGCGGTGAAAAGGGCAACTTCACTATTTTCTTAATGGCTAATGGTAATGAATACACTCCGTTCCTGATTCATAATAAACTTGCAAACTCAATGTTTACTAGACTTTACCTTTTAGGTGGAGCCGGTCAGGACGTATTCACTAACGTACACAATGAGCCTGGTGTAATGTTGTATAAAGTAAACTTCGATGGTTCTGGATCAACTAGTGAAAATTCAACATCTACCAATTAGATTAGGATTTTCCTAATCTTTCTTTTTTTATTTTTTTTATGGTGATTTAATGGGGATAGAAGATAAGATAAAAGATATTGAAGAAGAAATTCAAAAGACACCATATAATAAAGCTACTTCACACCATATCGGTAAACTCAAAGCAAAACTTTCAAAATTGAAAGAAGAATCATTACAAAGGAGTAGTGGTGGTTCTAAAGGACAAGGTTTTCATGTTAAAAAATCTGGAGACGCTACTGTTGTTTTGGTCGGATTTCCTTCTGTTGGTAAGTCCACTCTCCTGAATAACATTACCAATGCAGAAAGTAAAGTCGGAGCTTATCAATTCACAACTTTGGACATTGTTCCGGGTGTAATGGAACACAAAAACGCCAAAATCCAAGTTTTTGATATTCCTGGAATTATTACTGGTGCAAGTAGTGGTAAAGGAAGAGGAAAAGAAATTCTATCCGTTGCAAGAACAGCTGATTTGATATTGGTAGTATTGGACACTTTAAATCCACAGCATATTGATGTTATTGTAAAAGAATTGAGAGCAATTGGAATCAGACCAAATGAACAGCCACCTGATGTCACTGTCAAAAGAAAAAAATTGGGTGGTGTAAAAGTATCATCCACTTGTCCATTGTCCCATTTGGATGAAAAGACAATAAGGTCAATCCTCAACGAATACGGCTATATTAATGCAGATGTGCTCTTTAGGGATGATATAACAATGGATCAGTTCATTGATGTTCTTGATAGAAATAAATCATATGTTCCAATGTTGGTTTTATTGAATAAGGTGGATTTGGTTGATGAAGCTTATATTGAAGAGTTAAAAAAATACATTCCCGAATTTATTCCAATTTCCGCTGATAAAAACACTAACATAGAAGAATTAAAGGATATCATATTTGATAATCTTGATTTGGTTCGTGTATATCTAAAGCCACAAGGACGAAAAGCGGACATGGAAGATCCTTTGGTTATTAAAAAAGGTTCTACAGTAATTGATGCATGCAGAAAATTACATAGGGAATTTGTTAAAAACTTTAGGCATGCTAAGGTTTGGGGAACCTCAGTTAAGTTCCCAGGTCAAAAAGTCGGTCCGGACCATGTGCTGGATGACGAAGATGTTTTAAGAATTATTTTAAAGAAATAATTCTTTTTTTTTATTGATTTTTATGTATAATACTATTTTTATAACTGGTACTCCCTGTACTGGTAAAACTACAGTTAGCGAACTTTTAGCCTCCAAATTAAATTGCAGATTGATTAAGATTAATGATTTGGCTATTGAAAATGACTTTGTTTTAGGAATTGATGATGAAAAAGGTTACAAGGTCATCGATATTCCTGCATTGAATGAGAAAGTTTCACAAATCATTTCCGATAATGACGGATTGATTATTTTTGAAGGGCATCTGGCACACTTATGCTCAGGCGCAGACAAGGTCATAGTTTTAAGAGTCAGACCTGAAATCTTGCTCTCCAGACTTGAAGGCCGTAATTATTCTGAATCTAAAATCAGAGAAAACCTTGAAGCTGAAGCGATGGGGGTATGTACAGGAGAAGCTTATGAGATTTATGGTGAAAGTATCTCTGAAATTGATGTAAGCGATTTATCAGTTGATGAAGTCGTTGACGAAATAGCGGGTATTGTTTCTGGCGAAAAAACTTTTTCTTTTGGTGAAATTGACTTTATGGATTGGCTAATTTCAAATCCATAATCCTATTATACTTTTTTATAAAACTTTTTTTTACATGTTGAAATCATTAAAAAATACATACATTTATTAATGGTGTTTTACATAATTATTCTTAATATTCATATTAACCTAAGGTTAGTTTTTAACTATGGTTTTTGTTTTAATTTGCGCAAATCATTTTAATTCAATTTTGAATATTATATCCTATTTTCATAATTATGAGGAGGATATTTTTGAGTAGAGGAAAAAGACCGAAATGGATGATTGATATAGCTATTGAAAGAATGAACATTCTTTTTAATCGTGCTGAGATGGAATTCATCACCCATCCTGAGCGCAGTAATCGTTATGTCGAACTTGCTTTAAAGCTATCCACAAAATACAATACTAAAGTTCCAGAGCAATGGAGAAAAAGATATTGTAAAAAATGTAAGAAATTCCTTTACCCTGGTCATAATTGCACCGTCCGGCTAATTAACTCAGAAGTTAATATTTTTTGTGGTGAATGTGGCCATGTTATGAAAATTCCTTATCACAAGGAAAAGAAACTTAAAAGGAGAGCTAAATATGAGTCAATCAAAAAAAGAAATGATGAATAGAGCTCTTTCCGCTATGACAATTAATATAGGTAAAGCGGGCGTTAATGACAATGTTATTGAAGAAATCAAACGCCAACTTGAAGCCAACGAAATTGTCAAACTTAAATTTGCAAAAAATATCGCTAGAGATAAAGATGATTACATCGACGAAATTGTCACAAAAACTAGAGCAAAGCTCATTGACGTTAGGGGACATGTTGCTGTAATCTACAAGAAAAAGCCTTAAACATTTTAAATTTAGAGTTACAGGCCCTATTTTTTTAGGTCTTAAATTTACAGTGGATTAAGCTACAATTATTTAATAAAATATTGGAGAATTAATATGACTACTGTATTTGATGTACCTGCAGATTTATTAATTGAAAAAGTCGCAGACGAATTTAAAAATAATGATAAAATCAATTCCCCTGCATGGTCCAATTTTGTTAAAACCGGTGTTCACAAAGAAAGAAAACCGGAAAGTGCTGATTGGTGGTATGTAAGAACTGCTTCTATCATCAGAAGAGTTTACATGGATGGTCCTGTAGGAGTTATGAGTTTAAGAACTTACTACGGCGGTAAAAAAGACCGTGGCGTACGTCCTGAAGTATTTAAGAAAGGTAGCGGTTCTATTATTAGACACGCACTTCACCAATTAGAAGACGCAGGATATGTAGAGAAAGTTGAAGGTGGAAGAGTTGTCAGTCCAGCAGGAAGATCATTCTTGGATAAAATTTCTGCTGAAATTATTAAAGATATTCCTGAACTTGAAAAATATTAATTATAATTCGGAGAGTTTGATATGAGCGATTTAGATGAAATTCGTCAAAAAAGAATGGCTGAATTACAAGCTCAACAAGCTGCTATGCAGAACCAGCAAATGCAGCAACAACAAGCTGCTGCTCAAGCACAACAGCAAGAAGCACAAAGGCAACAGTTCGAAGCTCAGAAAAAACAAATTTTGGGTCAAATTTTGACTCCTGAAGCTCGTACTAGATTGGGCAATCTCAGATTAACTAAGCCTGAAATGGTTGATCAAATTGAACTTCAATTAATTCAATCAGCTCAAGCAGGAAGTTTAAGAGGTAAAGTTACTGACGAGCAGTTAAAAGTTTTATTAAGACAAATTGCTGGTCAAAAAAGAGAAATCAAAATTACAAGGAAATAATATCGATGAAAGCTGGAGTACTATATAGTGGCGGTAAAGATTCATCTTTCATGGCTGTCATGCTTAAACGATTAGGTCTTGAAGTAGAATTGTGCACTGCTAACTTTGGTGTTTATAAATCATATATTCCGGCATCCAAATCAGCAAAATCATTAGGTTTTAATCACAGGGTCCTTGATTTGGACATGGGGCTGTTGGATAAGGCCTGCGATATGATAATGAATGACGGATTTCCAAATGATGGGATTAAATTCCTTCATGAAAATGTCATAGAGAAAATTGCTGAGGAATATGATATTATTGCTGATGGGACAAGACGTGATGACAGAACTCCAAAACTCAATATCAATCAAATAAGAAGTCTTGAGGATAGAAAAGATGTTCAATACATTAATCTGGACAGTTTTGGTCACAAGTCTGTTAAATTAATAACCTCAAATTTATTTGAAATTTCTCATGAGAAATCAAATAAGGATAACAGCTCGGATTATGAGGTCGAAATAAGGACTTTGATTGATGAGAAAGGAGGAAATTCATTAGATATATTCCCTGAACATTATCAAACTCGTGTTATTGGATATAAAAAATAATTATTATTACAGGTGAGAAAATGAGTAGAAATAAACCATTAGCTAAAAAATTAAGAATGGCAAAAGCAAACAAACAAAATAGGAGAATTCCAATCTGGGCTTATGCTAAAACTAACCGTAAACTTAGATACAGACCGAGAAGAAACAGTCTTAAATTATAATGAGGGGTTATTATGGAAAGAGTTTACACAATTCCACTTAGAAATGTGAAAAATGTTAAAAGGACTATCAGAGCTCCTAGAGCTATCAGAGAAGTTAAAAACTTTTTAACCAAACACATGAAAGCTGAAGATGTCAAAATTGATGAATCTATCAATCATGCTATTTGGGAAAGAGGTATCCAAAAAATACCTTCTAAAATTACTGTAAAAGCAGTTAAAGATGATGATGGTATTGTAACAGCTACTTTAGCAGAATAGCTATAGTAATTTTTACCATGCTATTGAGTGATGTGAGGTGACAATATGTTAAAAAGAGTAGATATTGTAGGAAATCCAAACGTAGGAGTCTTTATTGTAGCAACTGATGATTTAGCTATTGTTCCTTATACTCTTTTGGATGAAAAAGCAGAGATAATTAAGGAAGCATTGGACGTAAATGTTGTTAAATCTTCTATATCAGGTAGCAGTCTCATTGGATCTTTAGCTGTAGCTAATTCAAATGGTATCGTTGTTTCCCCACATGTGTTAGATAGAGAAATTGAACAATTTAAAAAGCTTGGTTTGAATGTTGCTACTCTTCCGGGCCAATACACCGCTGTAGGTAATATTATTGCAGCAAATGATAATGGTGCTATTGCAAGTCCGTTTTTGGAAGATGAAGCTATCCAAGTTGTTGAAGAGACTTTGGACGTTGATGTAAAATCCACTTCAATTGTTGGAAGTGACATTATCGGTTCTTTAATTAGCGTAACCAATAAAGGATTTTTAATGACTAATCAAGCTATTAATAGTGAAATTAATTTTGCTCAAGAAGTATTTGGTGTAGAAGGAGACATTGGTACTGTTGGAAAAGGAATTCCTTTAGTTGGCGCATGCATTATTTCAAATTCAAATGGTGCAATTGTGGCTAAAGACAGTACTGGTCCTGAAATGGCTAGAGTTGAAGAGGCATTAGGCTTTTTAGATGATTTTTAATTAATATATCATGAGGGATTTAATATGATAACAAAAATTTACAGAGTTAAAGGTACTTTTGTAATGGGCGATGAATATCATAAGTTTACCAAAGAATTCAAGGCTACTTGTGAAGCAGAAGTAGAAGAAAAAATCTACCAACGTTTCGGAAGTAAACATGGTATCAACAGGAACCAAATTTCTATTAAAGACATTGAAGAAATTGCTCCTGAAGATGTTTTAGACCCAATCGTTAAAGAAATTTTATAAATACATTTAAGGTGTAATCATGGAAGATCAGCAAAGATTAAACAATCTTCTTAATGAAATTAATGCATACAAGCAACAGGCTGATTTAATTCAACAACAAATTGAATTGATTCAAACTTCCATTGCTGAAGTGGATGCATTATCCAACACTTTAGATGACATCGAGGGAAAAGATTCTGTTGAAGCTTTCGTTCCTGTAGGTGCTGGTTCTTTCATTAAAGGAGAACTTAAAAGTACTGATGAAATTATTGTAAGTATTGGTGCAGGTCTTGCTGTCAAAAAGGATGCAGATGGTGCTCGTGAAATAATTGCTGGACAAAAAGAAGATTTAAAAGATAGCTTAGACAAAATGTTGGCTAACTTGCAACAATGCACAGACATTGTTGGAAATCTTCAAGCTCAAGCGGAACAAATCGCAGCAGCTGCTCAAGGCAACATGACCCAAACAGGTTAATACTTTTACAATTTTTTCTTTTTTCTATTTTTTTTTTAAAATTTTAGAGTGTCCGCCAAAATTGATTTTTGATTTTTCGTCGAAAAATTTTTTAGCCTAATATTTATTATTTTTCTTATTTTTTTGCAAATTTTCATTTATTTT
>NZ_CADCJB010000046.1 GCF_902801725.1 uncultured Methanobrevibacter sp.
ATTAACTGCTAATAAGGTTGGTGAAGCTGATATTACTGTCAGTTTTGCAGCTAACGGAAAATATCGTGCAAACTCAATTAAAGTCCACATCAAGGTAGTGAATGTAAAGGTAGATATTGAAATTGAAAATATTTATCTTTCACTTCGAATTGATGATGTTTTAAATATCAATGCTACTTTAAACCCTGATGTAGGCACATTAAAATATGTTAGCAGTAACTCAAATGTTGTCAGTGTAGATGGATCTGGTCAAATTAAAGCGCTTAAAGTAGGAAATGCTAAACTTACAGTTAGTTATGAAGGTAAAGGAAAATATGCATCTTCAAGCAAAGATGTAATAGTCAGTGTATCCAAAATTCCAACACAAATTGAAATTAACAATAATCTCACTATGGAAATTGGAGAAAATTTCAATATCAAGCCGATTCTAAAACCTTCTGCTTCAGGTAATTTGAAATATTCAAGCAGTAATGGGAACATAGTTGGTGTGGATAATGGATTTGTTACAACTATTGGTTCTGGAAAAGCGAAAATCACTATTTCCTATGCAGGAAATGAAAAATACCTACCTTGTGAAGCTACTGTTGATGTCACTGTCACTGCCAGACCTACTTCAATTAAAGTAAATGACTCAATCACAATTGGCTTTGGAGAAAGTATGGAATTGGGAGCAATTTTAAAGACAAAATACTTTGATTTAGATGGTACATTATTATATGAAAGCAGTAATCCTTCAATTGTTACTGTAAATGGAAATGGATTAATTAATGCCATTCGTAAAGGTAATGCCCTAATAACCATAAAATATAATGGGGCAAGAACTTCTTCAGGTATTTTAGTAAATCAACCTTGCAATGCTACTGTAAAAATATTTGTCACTACACAAACAACCAAAATCACTGTCAATAGTGAAAAATTGTCCTTGAATGTTGATGACTCCTCCAAAATTATCGCTGCACTTGACCGTCCAAAAAACGGTGTTTTAAAATATAGCAGCAATAATAAATCTGTAGCTACAGTTGATGCAACTGGTAATGTAAGGGCTGTTGGCGAAGGTGTTGCAATAATTACCATATTATATCCTGGAAATGAGGACTATCGTTCCTCTTCAGCAAATGTGGCCGTAAGTGTTTCCAGGCATCCATCAAATATCAAATCAAACCTATCTTATTATATTAAAGTGGATGATAATATTGATTTAGGAGCTGTCACATATCCTAATAATGGAGTTTTAACTTACTCAAGCAGCAATCCAGATATTGTTACTGTTGATGCTAAAGGTAGGGTTACTGGATTAAAATCAGGTTCTGCAATTATTTCTATTAAGTTTGCAGGGGATAAAAAATATTTGGCTAAAGAAAAGAAAGTAACAGTACTCGTATCACGCATAGCCACATCCATCAACGTCAAACCTATCCAAATGTATGTTGGAGAGGAATTTGCCATCAAGGATGCATTGACACCTGCAGGAATTGGCAAATTAACTTATGACGGTTATGATTGGGAAATGATTGATGTTGACTCAAAAGGAACAGTTACTGCATTGATGGAGGGTACAACTGAAATATTAATTTCATATGGAGGTAATTACAAATATGCTCCTTCAAACGGCACAGTTTCTGTAACTGTTAAAAAATTGGTTGTTCCTCCTGAAGACTACAAATTTGATATAGTTGTACGTGATGAATACAACAAAGCAACATTTTCATTAACCTTGCCGGATTACCTTGAAGGTACATTCAGTATAACTGTTGATGGTGTAGATAATTATGCGGAACCTATTGTAAATGGAATTGCAAAATGCATTGTTGATGATTTAAGTGCGGGTCAGCATTCAGTAACTATGAGGTATTCGGGAGATGAATTATATTCAAGTTTTGCTCAAAATGCTAATTTCTATGTATCTGAAATCAAAATAGATAAAAACAGGGATATTTCTATTTTATATACTGCATCTGGCAGATACACAGTTCACTTGACCAAAGACACCAAGGCAATGAGTGGAAAAAATGTAATTTTCAAACTTAATGGCAAAAAAATTATTGCAAAAACCAACAAAAATGGTTATGCTTCAATAAAAGTCAAGTTGCCATATAGGGCAAAAGCATACATTGTATCCGCACAGTTTGGAAAAGTCAAGGTATCAAATAAAATAAGCATAAAAAGCATTGTTGTTGCCAAGAATGTTGCAATTAAAAAATCATCCAAATATGCGACTATCAAGGTATCATTGAAAAAGGTTAATAAAAAATACTTAATCAATAAAAAACTTATTCTAAAATTCAATGGTAAAAAGATAATTGCTAAAACCAATAAGAAAGGTGTTGCAACATTTAAGATTAAAAAGAACATATACTACAAACTTAAAGTTGGCAAAAAATACAACTATCAGGTTACTTATCTGAAAAATACCGTAACCAAGAAGGTTACCATTAAAAGATAGGATTCATCTTCCTATTCTTCTTTTTTTTTATTAGTGTTTGTGTCAAAAATTTTAATTAAATAAAAAACAATACTATTTATTATGAATAAATCAGTTTTTGTACCAGGACACATTACCGGTTTTTTCAATATTGAAAACCATGATGTAAGTTTAAAAAACGGTTCCTGTGGAGCGGGATTTTTGCTTTCAAGAGGAGTCAAAACTACAATATCACCTGCGAACAGATTAACTATTGATGTCAACAAGGGTGATGAAACAGTAATTGAAGAGGTTTTAAACATTCTGGAAGTTGAAAGCGAATTTAAGATTACTCAAGATATCCAACTTCCAATTGGTGCTGGTTTTGGAACATCCGCCGCTTCAGCATTAAGCCTAACCTTGACCATCAATGAATTTCTTGATTTGGGATATTCAATGGATTTGTGCGGACAGATCGCCCATATGGCAGAAATCAATTTGGGTGGAGGTCTTGGAGATGTTATAGCTCAAACCGGTAAAGGCCTTGTTTTGAGAACAAAACCTGGTGCTCCGGGAATTGGTGAAATTAAATCATTTAGACAGGATGTATTCATTGCATATAAGACTTTCGGGCCAATTAAAAATGAAGATATTATTTCAGATTCTCATCACAGGGAAGTGATTTCTCAGTCCGGTTTGAAATATTTGGAATTGTTTGAAAAGGAGTCTACTTTGGATAACTTCTTATCGTTTTCAAATAAATTCGCACATGAGACAAATTTGATGACTGAGGAAGTTGAAAATCTAATTAATTATTTTAATTCTTCGAGTGATATTTTGGGTAGTTCCATGGCAATGCTTGGAAATACTGTATTTGCATTTGCATATGATGAAGAGACATTCAAAAATTTAAACATTGACGACTTGCATATATGTGAGCTTAACAACATAGGTATTGTTTATGATTAAATTGAGTTATGATATTGAAAAATACCGCCGGGACTTATGCAATCTGGTAAGTGATGGTGATACTGTAATAGAATTGGGCTGTCATGTTGGAGGCACAACCAAAATATTGTCTCCAAATTGCAATGTGATTGCTGTTGATAATTCTCCTGAAGCAGTTGAAGTAATGAATAGTTTGGATGGCATTGAATTTATTTCAGGTGATGTAAGACGTCATGAGGTTTTGGCTAAAGCTTTTAAAAAAGTTCAAAAATGTGATGTCCTGGCAATAGATCTGGGCGGAGGATATCATCCGGATACAGTTTTTAAGGTATTCTACATTTGGTCTTCAACATTCAAGCCAACCCATACGGCAATCAGGAATAGGGGAATTTTGGAATTTGTTAACTCAGCAAGTGTTAGCGAAGAGGATTATGTCTCTGAGGAGGGTTATCTAAATTCGTATAATGATTCGGGAATTCCTCCATTAATTAAGGAATTTGATTTATGGACTCCCTCTTTAAAGAAATAATGTTTAAATGCAATAGCTATTTTTTTCAGGGCATCCGTTAGGATTATGTGTTTTTAAAAATTTTTAGGTTTTTTCTGCTGTTGAATTTTTCATAATTGTAGTTCTGTTTAATTTTTACTGATTATTTGTATGTTGATTTTAGAATTGGGATAATATTTTTTACAGGATGCCTATATTGGTACAATTAGTATTATATATGTTGTTAAAGAAAAATATACTTCATAAGTTTTAATGAGGCTTTATATGATGATTGGTAAAAAGATTCGTTTAGAAAGAATAATTAACAGAAATACTGGAAGGACTGTAATAGCACCAATGGACCATGGTGTATCAAGCGGCCCTATTCCTGGTATAATCGATATGGATGAAACTGTTGAAGCCATCTCTCAAGGAGGAGCAGATGCAATTTTAATGCACAAGGGTATTGTTAAACAAGGACACCGTGGTTATGGTGAAGATATCGGATTGATCGTGCACCTGTCCGCAAGTACATCCCTTGCACCGGATCCAAATGATAAGGTAACTGTAACAAGTGTTGAAAAAGCAATTCAACTTGGAGCAGATGCAGTATCAATCCACGTTAACCTTGGAAGCGATACTGAAAGTCAGATGTTGCAGGAATTAGGTGAAATAGCTGAAACCTGTGACTACTGGGGAATGCCACTTTTAGCAATGATGTACCCTCGCGGTCAAAAGGTAGAAAACGAACATGATGTGGAATTTGTAAAACATGCTGCACGTGTCGGTTCAGAATTGGGTGTAGATATTGTAAAAACAAACTATACTGGAGACCCTGATTCCTTTAGGGAAGTTGTAGAAGGTGCAATTGTGCCGGTAGTTATTGCAGGCGGACCTAAAGTGGAAACTGATGAAGATTTATTAAATATGGTTAAGGAATCATTAAGCGTTGGTGGAGCAGGAGTTGCATTTGGACGTAATTTATTCCAAGCTGAAAACCCTGGAAAAATTACAAGAGCAATTTCTGAAGTTGTTCACCATGATTTGGATGTTGATGAGGCTTTAGAATTCTTGAAATAAGGTGATTGTGTGCAAGATAAATTCGCTTGGATAAGCACTCCTGATGAATTGTGGGAAGATAAAAAGGAAATGATTACCACAGCACTGGAATCAGGAATTGACCATGTCCTTGATTTGGATGATATAGAACACATCAGAAAGCTTGGAAATGTAAAGATAATTGCAAATACCGATGATGCCGACATATATCTTGTTGGAATCAACGGTGAAGGTGACGGATTTGTTGATTTGAAAGACAACTTTGCAGATTCCGTCGATATTGCAAATGCCAAAAAAGCAAAAAGCGAAGGTAAAACTGTATGTGCATATATCAAAATCACTGATAAAGCTCATGAACAATTGGCAGTAAAATTAGGGCCTATTGTTGATTATATTATCCTTGTTGGGACTGATTGGACTATTATTCCTCTAGAAAACATTATCGCTGATTTGCAGAAGGAGGATGTTGAAATCATTGCTGCTGTACGGGATTTGGATGGTGCAAAAGTGGCGCTGGAAACACTGGAACACGGTACTGATGGAGTAATATTTGAAGCTAATGACTTCAATAATACTAAAAAAATTGCTGAAGAGGTAGTTAAAGCATCACAAACAAAGTATGAACTTAAAATAGCTACTGTAACCAACGTAAAACCATTAGGTTCAGGTGACAGGGTATGTGTTGATACTACAGATATGATGAAACCTGGTGAAGGAATGCTAATCGGTTCCTATTCAAAATCAATGTTTTTAGTACATTCCGAGTCTTTAGAAAGTGAATATGTAGCATCAAGACCATTCAGAGTAAATGCAGGTCCCGTTCAGGCATATGTGATGGTTCCAGGAAACAAAACAAGATATTTATCAGAACTTGTTGCAGGCGATGAAGTGTTGATTGTCAATACTGAAGGTGAAACAAGAACAGCATATGTTGGAAGAAGCAAAATCGAAAGAAGACCATTGATATTGATTGAAGCTGAATATGATGGCAATGTTATCAGGACTTTGCTTCAGAATGCCGAAACAATAAGGATTGTCGATGAAAATAACGAGCCACTTTCAGTCGCTGATGTAAAACCTGGAGATAAAGTTAAGGTATACATTGAATCAAATGCGAGACACTTCGGAATAGCAATTGATGAGACAATCATTGAACAATGAGGTTATTACATGTCTCAAATACGTGCATTTTTAGCTATTGATGTTGACGAAGACCTGAAAGCTAAAATGTATAGAATTATTAAGGAATTTAAGCAAATCGATGCGAACATCAAATATGTTGATTTGCAGAATTTGCATTTGACCCTAAAATTCTTCGGAGATATAGATATAGAAGGCATCGATCTGCTTTCATCAAAGATTTCAAAGGTAGTTGAAGGTTTTGACAGATTTGATTTGAAAATTAAAGGCTGCGGTGCATTTCCAAATACAAACAGAATCAAAGTGATTTGGCTGGGCCTTGAAAATGATGAGATTGTTAAGGAACTTCATGATGAACTCGATAAGGAATTTGTCAGGTTAGGCTTTGACAAGGATAAGAGATTCTCATCACATTTAACAATCGGACGCATGAAATCAGCCAAAGGAAAGACAAAAGTCAAATCAACTATTGAAGAGTTTGATGATGTTGAAATTGGTAGCATGAGTGTAAACAGTATTATCCTTAAAAAATCCACATTAACACCTCAAGGACCAATTTATGAAGATTTAAAAATATTTGAATTGTGATTTATATGGATTATGAGTTAATACTGAATGATATAAAACCTACATTGGATGAAAAACAACAGATTGAAAATGTATATTCAGAATTGATGGATTTTTTGCAGAATGTATGTGACAGTGAAGGTATTGATGCAAAAGTATCTCTTGTAGGTTCAGTTGCTAAGAATACTGCTCTTAAAGGGAAATCAGATATTGATATATTTATAGCATTTCCATTGGGTACAGATAAGCAATATTTAAAGAAAACAGGTTTGGATTTGGCTCATAAGTGTTGTGACAAATTCGATGCAACACCCCAACATCACTATGCTTCACATCCATATGTAACAACCCATGTTGAAGATTTTGAAGTGGATATTGTTCCATGTTATGCAATTGATGACGGAAGCCAGCTTAAATCAGCAGTAGATAGGACAATACTGCACACCCGTTATGTTAAGGCCAATTTAAGTGAAAATCAGAAAGATGAAGTGCTCCTATTAAAACGTTTCATGGCAATGACAGGAACATATGGCTCTGAATTTAAGGTAGGAGGCTTTGCCGGTTACCTTTGCGAACTTCTAATTATAAATTATGGTGATTTTGAAAATACTTTAAAACAAGCGATTAACTGGCAATATGGTCAAAGTATTGACTTGGAAAATTATGGAACTTCTCATAATTTTGATGATCCTTTGATTGTAATTGACCCGACTGATAAAAATCGTAATGTTGCGGCTGCATTGAGATTGGATAAAATGGCTGAATTCATACAATCTGCAAGAAACTACATATTTTCAGACAATAAAAAAGATTATTTTTATCCATTAAATAGAAATCTTGAAAAAGAAGATATTTTAAAGGAATTCTCTAAAAGAGGCAGTGAGTTAATTGCTATTCAATTCAATATTCCTGATATGCCATTGGATACCCTTCATCCGCAGCTTAAAAAAACATGTGAAGCTTTAGAGAGGAAATTGAATGATGAGGAATTCAATGTTTTTAAAGCGGATTATTGGAGCGATGAGATATTGACTTCAGTAATATTGCTTGAAATGGCTTCATCAACTTTAAATAATATAAAAGTAAATGTAGGGCCTAAAGTATTCTTTAATAAGGCCTGTGAAAATTTTGCAGGTAAATATGGTCGTGAAAACTGTTATATTCAAGATGATTTTTTAGTCCACACTCAAAAAAGGCAATTCAATCATGCAAACGATTTTATTAAATATATTTTTTCAAAAGAACATATAAACCTCATTAAAGTTGGAAAAAACCTCAGAAAAACTATTACTGATACTTATAAATTCGTTGACATTGATGATTTTAATGATGCAAACTTTTTAGAGTTTTTGGATGATTTTATTAATCCTGGTCAGCACATTGTTAGGTGAATTGGGTAGAATAATCAACTGTATGGCATGAAAATTATTGGTTGTTAGGATTTTACGACTTTTACATAATTTAAATAGAATCAATGGTTAATCTTTAAGTTTAAAGATTATTTATTTAAAATGTGATATTATGGCACAAAAAAAATTTCTTTATGAATTTCAAAGCAATGATTTGAAAAATCTTGAAGCTATTGAAAGGGATGCTTTTAGAAAAGCGGATGAACTCAACGACAGGATACTTGATTTGAAGATAATGGTTGATGAAATCAATGAGGAGTGGGAGGATTTCATCCAGTTTTTGGAAGATGAAAGAATATCAAAATACTGTGAGTTCAAATGTCAGGAAACAATTGAATTTGATGAAGAATTGCTGAATGCAATAGTCACCACCCTGAAAAAAACATTAACGGACACTAACAAATCCATTAACTATAATTCTAAAAAAATCAAAATTAACAGGGTCATTGATGGATAAATCTAATAGAAACTTTTATTATATTCAATTTTTATAATAATAACTATGTCAGAGATTAAAAAACTCACGGCAGATGTGGATGTTGGGGAATACTACGAAAAATATGTGGACTTCGACGAAATCTCCAAACTCTGCATTGAAGAGCAAGAAACGCTAGGCTATAACTGGAACTATCCACCCTTTGAATTTGATGTGGATGAAGTATGGAATTCATACAGCAAACTTAAGATAATTGCCTTCAAAATTGACTTTTCCGAAGAGGAATTGGCACACACCTTTGAAGAGAAGGAACTTGAATTTATTTTAAAAAGATTTGAACGCATGAAAGTCAAACTGATGAATGAAATTTACATGCTTGAGGATGAAAACTCCTTAGCTCTCTTTTTAGGCAAATGCAACCTATGCATGAGATGTACAAGGGAATTCAACATGCCATGTAAAATGCCGTTTAAAATGAGATATTCAATAGAATCATTGGGCGGAAAGGTAGACCAGACAGTTGAAGACATTTTCGGTTATGAAATAAAGTACGCTAAAGATGGAAAACTGCCAGAATATCTGATATTCGTAGGCGGATTATTATATGATAAAAAGTAGGTGATAAAATGAAAGTAAGTATTATTGGAGGAACCGGTCCACAAGGACTTGGAATTGCAGAAAGATTAGCTATTGCTGGTGTAGATGTGATTGTAGGTTCAAGAAAAGAGGAAAAGGCACTTGATGTTGTTGCAAAAGCAAAAGAAGAACTTGCTGACTATGATTTGTCCAATATGGTTGGTATGGCTAATGAAGATGCTGCAAAAGAAGGTGACGTATTGATAATTACAGTACCTCTTGCTGCTCAAAAGCCAACAATTGAAGGAATAAAAGAGTTCTGTGCTGATAAGATTGTCATGGATGCAACAGTACCTCTTGAAACAGCAATCGGTGGAAAGCCATCCAGATTCATTGACCTCATGGAAGGATCAGCTGCTGAAAGGACTGCTTCAATTCTTGAAGGAACCGGTGCAAAGGTAATCTGTGCATTCTGTAACATCTCAAATTCACACCTTGCAAACATTCCAGAAGAGATTGACTGTGACTGCTTGATTGCAGGTGACGATGCGGATGCTAAAGTTACTGCCGCTGAAATCATCGACAAGATTCCTGGAATCAAAACAATCGACTGTGGAATTCTTGAAAAAGCAAGAATTATTGAAAAGATTACTCCACTTTTAATTGGATTGAATATCAAATACAAATCCCATTATGGTGGATTAAGAATAACCGGTATTCCAGCACTGGATAAGGATTAGATTTATATGGATTCATTTGA
>NZ_CADCJB010000047.1 GCF_902801725.1 uncultured Methanobrevibacter sp.
CACCCCTATTATGAGCAGAATTATTCACAAAATTACAATTAACAAAGGAACCTGAACCCTTAATATAAACGGCACCGACATAATCCCCATAATTATTCACAAAACTACAATCAACAAAAGAAACCTTGCCGGAACCCTTAATATAAACTGCACCACTATAAGTATTAGCAGAATTATTCACAAAGCTACACTCAACAAAAGAACTAGAACTAGAACCCTTAATATAAACAGCACCACCATAACTATAGCTGCTTAAATCCAATGAATTATTCACAAAACTGCAACCAACAAAAGAACCATATGCCTCACTAAATGAATCACTAATATAAACGGCACCACCCTGATAACTTGCATGATTATTCATAAAACTGCAATCATCAAAAGAAGTCGGACCAAAACTAAAAACGGCACCACCCTCTTCACGTTTAGCAAAATTATTCACAAAATTGCAACTAACAAAAGAACCGGAACTAGAAGAACCTATAAGAACAGCACCACCCCTATTATGAGCAGAATTATTCACAAAATTACAATTAACAAAGGAACCTGAACCCTTAATATAAACAGCACCACCCTCACCATCATTATATCCATTTATGAAAGTTATATTGATTAGTGTTACTTTATTATTTGAGAATGCTATTTGTGACAAATATTTTGCATCAAGCGTGGAATGATTACCGATTATTGTTATATCTTTTTTTATTGCGATGTGAGACCCTGAACCCTCATAATATGGACTATTAAGATATATTATATCCCCATCAACTGCACTATCAATTGCATTTCCAATATCAGTAAAAGTACTTCCATTAACATAAATAGAATTGCCTAAAACAGTATCATTTACATCAGACATTAAATCATCAAATCCATCATTACCCTCTACACTTACAACTTCTTTTGCTTCAGCAGCATTATCTATCTTATTTTGTAATGCAGTGAAAGTTCCGTCATCTTTTTCACTTAGTATCTCATCATTATCTGTTTGAGCGATTAGTTCATCAGTCTGTTTTATTTCATCGACTGCTTGAACTGTTTGCTCACCAGTCGGTTCAATGGCCGTAACATTATCACCAGCAATATCTTCTGATGCACTACATTATCACCAGCAATATCTTCTGATGCACTTACAGCCCCTATTGTAATAATAGTTAACAACAGCAATGTTGCAAACATTATCTTTTTAAGCGCCATATTTATCACGTTTCTTTATTTGAACTCTTTGATAAACAAATTAGTTTAAAATGAATGAAAAAAAGTTAAATATATTAAAAATTATTTAAAAGCAAATCTAAGCTAGAACAACTGTGCATTTAATCCACAACTATTTTAAATAACTTTAAATACCATTTAATATATAAATTACTAATGTTACTTGAAATCATTCAATCTATCCAGTTGTTTGTTTAATAGTAACAAGTGAAAGTGATATTAATATAGTGTTGGAGCACTTAATTAATAATCACTTTCACCGTTTGCATCTTTTTTCAAACATTCAATTTACTTAAAATCATTTGTTTAATCAAAAGATATATATACATATAAGGCTATTATTTAAATTAAATTATAATTAGACCTTATTTTAAAAAAATAACAGTTAAAAATAGTTTACATGAAATTTAAAATAAAAAAAGTAAAGTAACTGCCGAAGCAATTACTTAATTGTATTAGGTTTGACAGTTTTGGCATTATAATATTCTAGTTACAGCATATAATATACTTAAATAAGGCACTAATTTGAAATATATTTCTCTTAGATAACTATCATGACTATCATCAGGTATTGCTTCATAAACTTTTGAGTTGGATTCATTGGGTGGGACATGGCCTGTAAATATACTTACTATATCCATTTCTGTTGTTCTATCAGAATTTAAGTTAATAATTATAACCCATTTCCATGCTTAGCCTTTCCTGGTCATCTATTTCTTTTTGTTCCTCTTTTTTAATATCTGCAAAATAAGAAACAATATCCAGGTCATCACCATGAGTACGCCCTTTAAACTCATCAATCTTTACAAGAGTAGGCACTCTGCTCATCAATCCTAAAACAATAGCTTCACCAACATTCAAAGACGGAAGCTGATTAATTAAATCCTGTGATAAGCTTTCACTTGCAGATTGAACATGCCTTTGGTCTTCCGGCTCAACAAGCCTTAGAATAATCATATTGTTCATCTGAGAAAGTGCATCATGGTCCACTGTTTTTGGGGATTGGCTTACCAAACATAGGCCCAAACCAAATTTACGGCCTTCCCTTGCAACTCTTTGAATCCAACGTTTAGAATCTGAATCACGTTTGTTCGGTGCTAGAATATGGGCTTCCTCCAATACGAAAAATACTGGGAAATCCAATGTTTTTTTATCTTTGCCATGAACAGAATTTTTCCTCATCTGCAGAGCATTTCTCATAATGTGACTTACCAGCACGTTAGCAATTGATTCATCAGCCTGACTCAAGTCCAATACATTAGCATGCCCAATTTTAATATTAGTCAATATGTTTCCTATATTATTGTCAAAGATGTTAGAATACCTGTCCATTGAATCATCAATCTTATTCATGACATCAACAATCTGTTTATCTGAACCCTCTTCGAGAGAATCCTTTTCCAAAATGTCATATATTATCTGCAGGAAATTATTTGTATGGGCTGTTCCTTCACTTACCATTTTTCTAGCTTCTTTAAAGGCTCTTCTGAAATGTCTTTCTTGAATATAACCATTAGCCGGAATATTAACCAATTTCTTAATCTCCTGAAATGACATGTAAATCGGATTGATTTTAGGCCTGATGACATTAACGTCACCATTAGGAAATTCGGCGCCGACATATTCGCCATGCATGTCAAATACAAAAACAGGAACGTCATAGCCCAACATCTGGTCCATTAAAACAGACACTGTATTTGATTTTCCCGCACCAGTCATTGCCAAAATCGCCAAATGCCTTGACAATATAGGGTTTGCTTCGACATTGACTTCCACATCACTTTGATTGACAAGAGAACCCAATTTTATTGGATTATTAACCTTGAATATTTCGTTTAAAGTGTCCTTGTCCGCCAGTTTGATTTCGGTTCCCGGAAGCACGGGAGTCCTTGGCAATTTCAGGTTGTCGTTGACATCTCCAAGAATCTTAACTTTGCCCCTGATGTAATTGTCATCAACACCAATTCTTGAAATCTTTTGGATAGCTTTAAAATCATTAATATCTACATTTAAAGCATCATTTCCCCTAATCAAATTTTCAATCATTCCCAAAACCTTTTTCCCATCGTACTCGATGGTTACATACTCACCAACTTTTGGCATTTTGTCTGAAATAAAAGTAACTTCTGAAAGTGATGTCTCCCCGACACAAATTCCAACTACCATTTTATCACCTATAGCATTTCCCTGTTTGTTGTTTCGTAAATTTTAGCAATTTTCAATAATTCTTTAATATTCCTATCAGTAATTACAACATCATTATGTGCCTTGCTAAGCAGATACGGATATCCCTGAACTGATAATACATTTATTTTTTCAATAATGTCCACAACTTCACTTATGGATGCCTTATACGGCAACTCCACTTTTAAAACATTCTTATTGTCCTGCAGCCTAACATAAAATACAGTGAATTTCAACTGTTTGAAGAAATCATTGAAATACTGAAAAGACGCATTTTTATATACTCTTCTATATTCAATTTTAGACAATCCCTGTTTTTTATCTGTCAAATTATCAAGAATTGAAATGTCAGGAATTTTCCAACCGAATAAGTCATTGTCTGAAGATGTTTTAGATATTGAAATAATCTTTTTCTTATTTTCTAAAAGTTCCTTTAGTAGAATAATCTTTTCAATCGAAGATAAATGCAAATCAAAATCCTCTTTTTCTTCAAAGTCCTCATTGACGCTTACATCAGCCAATACCCTATCCTTAATCTGAGGAAAAACAAACCCGAATGGAGTTATTTCAAATCTTCTCTCAAACTCATTTAAAAGGGCATCATCCAAATTATTTCTAATTTTTGATGGAAGTTCCGCACCTTTCGGATATGCATTTTCAAGGTCTCCCAAAATGGATCCGTCAAACATATAATAATCCACATCATATTCCTTAATGGCCCTAAGAGCACACTTAAGTTCCAATATCGACATATAATTAGACAACAGTTCATCCAAAAACGAGATATGATTGATTTCCAGTATGTCAGCATCATCGATTTTCTTTATCTCCCCATCATATATTATGGATTCAGCCCCTACGGCACAGAAATTGCTTTTCAAAAATTTCTTTTTGTTGAAGCTCCCATCACCTGCCGCAATAGAGAAATCCTGTGAACTTTCCATGAATTCTCTTGAAAACCAGTTTGCATCAAGTTGAGCTTCCAAATTATTATCTGATTCAATGTCCTGAATGAATCCTCTTTTAGCGATGGCTTTTTCATATAGTGAATTTAACATAATATATCCTATGTTAATAAGTTAATAAAAAAGTATGGTAAGAGCAGTTGGAAACTACTCAATTGAAGCCTTCTTAATAGCTCCGGTCAATTCTTGAATTTTTGCCAAAACATCATCTGTATCTTCAACTACAGTACCAGTTACAATGATGTCCCCACCAGCTTTTGCAGCAGTATATGCAGCTTTTCCATCACGAATTCCACCACCCACAATGACAATCATGTCATCGGTAGCTTTTTTGGTGTATGCAACCATTTCAGGCGGAATTGGCTGTGAAGCACCAGAACCCGCTTCAATGTAGAAAAATTTCATCCCAAACATTTCAGCTGACATTGCATAAACTGCAGGTATTTTTGGCTTGTCTCTAGGCACGAGATTAGCATCTCCAACCCATCCAACAGTTCCGCCAGGTTCTGCAACCATATACGCCATGGATAAGATTTCCATCCCGGATGCTTTTACAGCAGGTGCCGCTAATGCCTGAGCACCATTAATCCAATAAGGATTTCTAGAATTTACATAACTCATGTAAAAGATTGCGTCAGCATACTTACTTACACTACTAGTATTTCCAGGGAAAATAATAATAGGCACTGCAATGTTTTCAGACAATATTTTACATGTGTTATCCACATCATCACCATTTACAGTTGATCCGCCAATCATAATTCCATCAGTACCTCCTTCGATAGCTGCAGTAGCGATTTCCAACGCTTCTTCAGGAGTTTGTTCATCAGGATCAATTAAAGTAAAATGAATTTTTCTTGATTTTAATATATCTCTAATGTAATTTTCAACGTCTTTCATAAGAATACCTAAAATAAGTTTTGTTAAAAATTATATATTAAATTAATGTTTTAAAAAAAATAAATAAAAAAAGGTAAAGAGAATAAGTCTATCCTCTTGGTTCTTTAGCTTTGAATCTTAAACCTTTGTAACCACATTTTCTGCAAGTAGTTGCAGCAGCAGGGTTACGAGCATTACATTTTAAGCAGATTTTTACATTGAACATTCTATTTTCTGCTTCTTCAAATCTTGCCATTAATAACTCCTCCTTATAATCATGAAAATTAATAATAATAAAATGTTATGAAATAAAAAACAATATGTCCGTTTTCATAACTATTAATAAATTATATTGACTTAATAGTATTTAAAGGTTTAGTAAAAAAGAGTTAAAACACGAAAAAATTTTATAAAAAAAAATAATTGTATTTTTATTCGCATTTAACAATTTTCAAACCTTAATTTGAATCCGTCCAGTGCATCATCTTTTCCTACACCAAACATAATGTTAGAACAATTAATCCTTGATGATTTTCAAACCAACATTTGCACATAATTGAGGGAGATTCCTGAATGTGCGCTTATTCAACTCTTGAGTGTCATAATCCAGCATTTCCCATTCAACCAGGTTAGGATTTGTTTTTGCATCAACATCTTTGACAGAATCATATTTCCATCCTAAATTGACTTTTAGCTTGTACCATGCATTATGTTCTCTTTTAGCAAGATAATCTATAGAATCTTCATCAAATGATTTGATTGGTTCACCGGCACTTTCAATATCCACTACATCATAACCTAACTCTGACAAGATTTTAACAAGGAAATCTGTCTGTTTGTAATTTGAATATTTGATATAACTCGGCAAATCTTCAAATTTGCCTACATTTTCATTAACTTTGGAATAGAAGTCATGCATCTCAAATGTCAACAGCCTGATTTTGGTTCTGACAACCTTAAGTCCGATTGAGTTCATGAGATTTGGAATATTCTTAACCGGATCAACATCATATTGCTTGATTTCTTCTGTCAATTCATCCCAAGGAACCAAATATGGAGTTACCAAGTTTCCGATATCTTTTTCCTCTCCATAAGTCCACCCTGTTCCGAGTTTTTCCTCACACCATTCCTCATGTTCAAATATGGCCAGATCCATGATTTCATCTTTTGAAAATTTCAAAATACCTTCCCGTTCATCTGATTTTGGTGCAAGCTCGCAGCCGATAATGTTCAATTTTATTGGAATTGATCTTGCCTGCCTGATATTGGCTATTTTGAGCTGTGGAGTCAAATCATCGAATGATGATAAATTATTGTATTTCTTCATGAAATCTTCGTCAGGTTCTTCACCTTTGGCAATTTTTTCTTCATATTGCTGTTTAGTGGTCTCAATATACTGGTTGTGTATTTGAATAGCCAAATTTTCAACGTTTCTAAGTAAAATATCAGGTGCCTGAGTTTCTGAATGGAGAATTTCTTTAATAATATTGTCCTGGGCCACATCAGTTATTATTCTTAAGCCCAATTTGAAAATGCTTCTAATGGATAAAATGGATTTAATCAATTCTTCCTTATCTTCAGAAAATCCAAGACCTATTGAACCTTCTTTTACAATGTATTCAACATCCATACCTCTGTCATCAATTTTCAAAAGCAGTTCGTTTACATGGCTCTTTTTCTTGTCCTTGACACCGAACGGCTGTCTGTTCCATTCCTGAAGCTCATCACATAAAATCAAAAGGAATGCCAATGGAGATTGGGAAGGATGCAGAGTCTTTAGTTCGAATGGCTTTTTCTGCAAAACATTCCTGTAGTAATTGTGCAGTAAAATGGCAGATGCACTGTCCACTATTGGATAGAAGAAAAAGTCGTGATTTTTTGCATACTTCTGAATTAAATGACCATAAGAGTTCAAGACCAAAATGGATGAGAAGAATCCGTGATCTATAAAACCGCTATCACCCATAATATTAACAAAGGAGTTCAGATGTTTTATTATCTTATTGATATCGGTCCCCTTAAAATCTGTTGCTATTTTATGGGCCATTATGTCAGTAGGTTTAAACAGGTTTAAAAATTTAGCTTCCGGATAAACTGCGGTGTATTTGTCTGCAAAATCAGGATTTAATTTAACAATAGTATTGAATTCATTGAAATCTTTAAAATCAATTGCTGTATCTGCATTGTAACTACTGGAAATAGATTTAATTCCATCATTGAGAAATTTCTTCAATTGTTTTCCAATGATTTCAACTGGATAACCTATATCGTGGAAAAGTGAGGCTACACCCCAACGATATAAAAACTCTTCATGTGAAAATTCACCGTCAATTCTATAGAACTTTTCATAAGGACTATTGAGGACATATTGTTTGAACTTATCCCTATAACTTTTATTTTGAGAATAAATAGCCAAACCTAAAAGGAAAACATTGACAGAATGTATAAAATGGTCTCTTTGCCTTTCAATCAGATCTCCAGTATTTTCTTCATACTTTTTCATTATTTTAACCAAATCCAAAAGGGTGTTTGGCTCCCTAACCATACTCATATCCTCAAAGGAATGCTTTTCAGATTTGTCTTCAGCTGTGATTTGATAAATCATGAAAAAGGTTCTATATATCTCATATGCATTGTATGAATTTTCATTATGTAAAAAAACATCAATTCCCGCTTTTAACAACATTTTATAATAATGACCATTGTGGTAATCATCATATAAAATCAACTCATCAAAAAAATCATCAATGTACTGTTGTAAATTATTTTCATTCATTCTAACACCTTGTCAAGTTGGGTCAAGCTTAATTTTTTATAAAACACCTATTTTTGAATTAATAATATCATTTTATAATATGCAATTCATTAATATAAATATTTACAGATATTCACCTAAAAAAGCAAGTCCGAATAATTACAAAAACACCTTTTAAAACTATATTGTACAATTAGAAATGTCAATTTAAACATACATGTTTTAGATAAAATAGCATTTCCAATCTATAAGAAAAAAATGTATCAACCAGATATAGATTATGAAATAAAAATCAAAGAATTTAATAAAAAATGAAAAGAAGAGATAATGGGAAATTTTCCCGAATCTCTTAAAACTTCAATCATTTAAAACCGAAGGCATCGTATCCGCCATCACTTGATGCTCCACCAGAATCTCCAGAATCAGATCCTGTATCGAAACCAAAGTCACTGTATCCTCCGCTTCCGAAATCTGAACTGTATGATGATTCTTCACTGGAAGTGGTTGAAGTACCTGAATCTGAAGGAGCAGATGAAGTAGTAGTTTCAACAGCAGATTGTGTTTGTTCTACAGCGTTTACGAGAGTACCTCCAGGGCCTGAAGTACCATTAAATTTAATCTTATCTGTCGGATCGTGATACTTAACTGTCTGCCAACATTTCATTAAAAGATTTTTATTTGTTGATTGTATCAATAAAGTATCATTATACTGAGTATTCTTAACGAATATTGAGTATAATCCATTTTTTTCATACACAACAACTTTATCCTGAACTTCCTTTTTCGCTCCAGTTGCAATCGAATTTTTCAGTTTCTTCATCTCTTTTACACTTGATGAAGCAGACAAATTAGAGCAACTGGTAATGTTTATGTCATCATTTTTATCCTTATAATAGAAAATTCCCTTCTTGTCAGCTTTGGATGTTGCATTTGCGTATTTAGGAACTTCCATATATGCTGATTTACTTAAAACAATTGTAGTATGCTCAGTTGTAATATCACCATTGTTTAATAGGAAATAACCCCCAACTACTGCAACTACTGCAATTATAAGAATTATTGGAATAAATTTTTTATTCATAATAATCAACCCCGCTATAATTGAGCCTCATCTTGAGCAATAACCATATTGTTCTTATTGACTAATTGAACATCAGCTATTTTAATATTATTCTTATCAGATACCGTAGATCCTAATAAAAATCCAGATTTGACTTTTTCAGCTTCTTTAAATGGAGTGTCTACCGTATCAACCAAATTACCAGATTCATCATAGAAATCAACAAGAATTACAAAACCATCATTTTCACCAGGTGCCGGGGTAATCTTTCCCCCTACATAGTATGAGTAATTCCAATTGGTTTTTTCTTTTCTAACATCATCCACATGGAAATCTGTAATGTTAATCTTAATATCTCCTGCCTTTATTTTAGTGGCATTGGTTTGGCTACCTCCCCCATTATAGGCCATATATCCCAAAACACCTACAACAAGCAAAATAACAACAATACCAATAATCACTGGAACCTTATGATCTTTAATGATTTTAAAGATGTTCCTGTCTATTGCTCCTTGTTCCTTTACCATTTTTGAAGTATTTTCAATCAAACGGTCAAATTCATCTTCAGGATTCGGAAAAGCTTCAATTCTAGGTTTATTTCTCAAGAAGAATTCCAATCCACCATCTAATTTCGAATCATCAATTTGGAAAACCAAGATTGATCTCTTTTGAGCAAATGCAATATCCACTTCATTATTAACAAAGTTGGAATCCTTGGAGTTTTTTGAAAATAGTAAAACCATCACTTTAGATTTTTTGATTGCATCCATAATTTCGTCAACCATGCGTTTTGCACCGGTATCACGATTCTTCAACCAACAATCTAAACCGTTATCCTCCAAAGTATCGCAAACCTTCTTTGCGGTCTCCAAATCTCTTTCATCATAACAAATATACACATCATGAGCCATAATAAATCCCACTATTGTTCTATGATATTATTACTTTCAACACTGTATAATACCTTATTATTCTTATCCTGCAATTTTGCTGAAACCTTAGCAACGTTTTTGCTATTGGAATCGATAGATCCCAAGATATTTCCATCAATATCTTTCATTTTAGTATCGCTGCTGTTAACAACCTTTCCAGAACTGTCATAATAATCTATATGAACTACATCACTTGAAGAATTACTTGAACCTTCAGCAACTGTTCCAAATACAAAATAAGTATAAGAATCATCATATTTTTCCAAACCAATATATCCTACCGATATTCCCGTTTCATTCTTAACATTTGATTTGCTGTTCATTCCATTATATGCTAAAAAGCCTCCAACCACAATCAAAAGAATGACCGCTGCAACAATGAACAATTTATATTTTTCAAAAAATCCTTTTTCCTTATGAGGAATAACAACTCCTTCACCATCATTGCCTTGGCCTGGAACCCAACCATCCAATACACGTTCAACATCACCCACTAAAGCATCATAACAACTTTCAAGAGTTTTATTTTCTTTTTTAAGAGCTGATGGTGATGCATCCAGCCATTGTGAATTTTTTAAAAAGAATTCCATTTGCTTTTCAGGAAATGAATCATCAACTTTTAATGCGACAATCGGCTGATTGTTTTTTGAAAAAGCTGTATCAATTTCATTGTTAACATATTCTGATTCTTGTGCATCTTTAGAAAATATTAAAACTACAATTTTAGCTGCTTTTAAACCATCCATGATTTCTTTAGCATAATTAGTACCTGTTTTAATATTTCTAGGAGCAATCCAACATTCAATACCGTTACTTTCTAATCTTTCACAAACCGCTTCTGCATTTTCTGTGTTTTTTGTTGAATAACTAATAAAAACATCATGCGACATGACTTCACCATTAAATTATGTTTTTATAATTAATTATTTTCATTTTATAATATTTAATCATGATGGATTTAATTTGAACATGAAAAAAATAATTTCAATAACGATAATAATCATTCAATTGTATCTCAAAATCTAAAATTTAAATATTGAAAAATGCACATAATATTAGTATGGGTTTAAAAGATAAACTTAAAAGTGCTATAAATTCCATCAACATCGATGATGACGACATTAACGGCCTGATTCAAAATGGATTAAAAGAAATCAAGCTGAAAAACGATATTGAATTAACCGAAACA
>NZ_CADCJB010000048.1 GCF_902801725.1 uncultured Methanobrevibacter sp.
TCTGTTCTGCTCCAAGAACTACCAACCTATACTGAAACATATAGGTGTCATTGATGAAAAGTACAATATTTTGTGCAACTACACGATTACTGCATACGGCAAGGACATAGAACCTAAAGTCCCATCAATAAATCAATCTATTAAAACGTTAAAACGATTATCTGATATTGTTGGTACCAATAAGATTCTCTGGAGATATGATCCAATTCTTCTGAGTGAAAAATACACTGTGGAAAAACATCTGGAAACATTTGAATATATGGCCGAAAAGATCTCACCATCAGTTTACAGATGCATCTTCAGCTTTGTAGATATGTACAAAAAAGTTGAAGAGAACATGCCTGAAATAATTCCATTAACTCTGGATGATAAAGAGAGGTTATTGAAAGGAATCGGTGAGATATCAAAAAAATATAATCTCTACACTCAATCATGTGCAACAAATGAAAGCTATGAACAATATAACATTCATGCTGCCGGTTGTACCACTCGTGAAATTTTAGAACAGGCACACAATGTAGTTTATAAAAATGTTAAAGCTAATGGAATTAGAGAAAACTGTCATTGCATTCCATCAAGAGACATAGGTGCTTACAATTCCTGTTTAAGTGAATGCAAATATTGCTACGCCAATCGAAAACCTGAAATTCCCAAAAATGTTATAAAACTGCATGATGAGAAATCTCCGTTGTTGCTTGAGCATCTTAAAGAGGAAGATAATTTAATTGATACAAAGGCAATAAGATATATTGAGCCAAGACAAAAAACTTTATTTGATTTTTAAGTTATTAACTATAAAACAAATGTAACTAAAAAGTAGTAGATAATTCATTTACTTTTTAATTTTTTTTGTTCGTATTGTGCCGAACAAATTTCACTAAAAGTAGTAGATAATTTGAAGTGTGTTATGCCAACAGCAACATGAAGCTGGTCAAAAGGAATCAAAAGTTGCATAATCCGGATTCACCATTGCTGATTGGTGAAGTTAGTGATGGTGATGTTGTAATAGAAGTCAATGAGTCTAGTTATATTGATTCATAACGAAGATTAATGTAATGGCTAAATTTTTCTTCTTAATTCATAGGAGATATATTCGTGGCACAGTGATGGAAAATTTTTTTTAATTTTAAAACTAATTTAGTATTATGAAAAAGTTTTTGAGTGTTGTATTAAAATTCCAATGGAAAACAATAATAATCATTTTTGCATTACTGATTATTCAGACATTTTTTCAAATGGAGATAATTGATTTGTTCAGCATAGCTTTAACTGGAGTTAAAGAACAGAAAATAGGCTTGCTTTTCAAATCAGGATTATACATGTTAGTGTATACTGCCTTTGTGATGATTTCCATTTATGCTGTCTCTTTTCTCTCAACAAGAGTGGCTTCAAAAGCAGCATATACTGTACGTGAGAAAATATTTCATATTCTAATGAACTTGCCTGATGAGGAAATTGCCAACTTTAAAATTTCAGGGCTAACCACACGGTCGACCAGAGGGATGTCCTCAGAACAGGGATTTATAGTGATAATACTCACACAATTAATGCTGATTCCAGTTACGCTCACAGCAATTATATATGAAATAGCATTGATTGATGGGACTTATGCGATATTCTTCTTGTCATTTGTTGGTGTTATTGCCCTTCTCGTAATTTTTAGAATGAAACAAATTGTTAAAATATTTTTCAGAGCTAAAAAGACATATGGGAAGTTAAACCTGATGTTTCTCTCCAAAATCACCGATATTGCCCTCAAGATTCCATTTAATAAACAGGAGTATGAAGTTGAATTTGAAAAGGCATGTGAGAATTCATATGATAAAAACGTTAAGTATATCTTAAGCCAATATTACCTGGGCCCAGTATTATTATGGGGTTTATATGCTGTTGTTCTGATTACATTTGCAATGATTAATTCCGGATACACTATTGGCTTTGAAACTGACAGTGTAATTGATTCATTTATTATTCTGATATATGTTGCATACTTCGTTTCTACCTTGACATTTGTTCCAGCTTTAATTGACAGGTGGCCACGTGCATATGCCACTTCCGTGCGTTTAGAGGAAGTCCTGAATATTGAAGATAAAATCATAAAATCTGAAAACACAAATGATAATCCAAAAGAAATAGAAATCGCTGAAGGTGATATTGCTTGTGAGGATAAGGGCATATGGGCTGAAAGAAAAGACATCCTCCAAAAATTCCGCACAATATTGAAAGACGATAAGGCCAAAACAATAATATCAATGATTTTACTCACGGTATCTACATTGTGCATGGTTTATGCTCCTAAAGTTGCAGGAAAGACGGTTGATTTATTGAGTTCTAACATGAATTCATCTAACGATTTTGCCATCTACACTAATCTTGCCTTGTTGTTGGCATTATATTCTGTAGGGTATCTGTTTAAAGTACCCCCAAAGAGAATCATGGGAGTTATTGGTGAAAAGGTTGCATATAATTTAAGAATGAAATTATTTGATAAACTTGATGCTGTTGGTTCAGGGTTCATTCAGGAAAATTCAAAGGGTCAGATTCTATCTCGATTGAACAATGATGTGATGAACATCAGGGAGTTTGTCTCTTCCCGTATTTCTGAAATTTTTGCGCAAATCCTATCGATAGTCCTTGTAATGGTATTGATGGTGATGACAGACTTTAGATTGAGCTTGGTATATCTGGCTATATTGCCGGTTTATGCCATCTGCTTTTATATATGTGATGTTAAATCTAGAGTCTATTATGATGGTCATCAAAAGCAGTTGGGCCGATTGATGAGCTATTTTGAAAGAGGTCTGTCAAATCGTAATTCATTCCATGAAAAAGGGTTTAAAAAAATCAATCAAACTGTAATTGACTATTATGCCAAATCCCGAAATGTTACTAATGTTATGGAGCCTATTACAACCTTTTTAACAAATGTAAGTAATATAACTGTTTATATGGCAGGTGTTTACTTTTTATCAGTTAATGAAATACAGCTGGGAACCTTATTGGCAGTTATTATGTATGGACAATTGATGACAAAACCTATTAAGAAACTAAGCGCCTCAATGGCTTCTATTGAAACTGCATTTTCAAGCATCAAGAGGATATTTGTGATTATTGACTATCAAAAAGAGGAATAATTGAATTTCAATCATGCAATATGTATTGGACAGCTTTGATTGCTTTACGCCAATGTCTTATCCAAAATACGTAATAACTCTGATGATGTGAACATGCCTCATGATGGAATTATTCATATGTATTTAATCGATTTAAGGGATAATGTAGTGATTTAATCAAGATTCATGAGTTGCCAGATTCTCCATACGGATTTTCTGTTCATTTTTGAAATTGCTCTTTGGGTTGGGATTTCCATGGGACAGACATCTTCACAGGAAATTGATTTAACACAATGTGAAAAAAACCTTTTTTTATATTTTTTTTTCATATTTTTCAAGTGCTCTTCATCACTTTCCTGATTAACTAATTTTGATGCCGATACGGCAGCAGGTGCTCCTACAAAATCGCCTAACTTATAATTGGGACAAACTTCTGTGCAGCACCCGCACATCAGGCATAATGACATTTCATATTCAAAATCCAAATCTTTTGGATTGTATTCAGAATCGTTTTCAAGCCATAGCTCACATTCTGTCATTGCATCAAACAGAATTGATCTGTCGACTTTTAAATCTTTAACTAATGGAAATTTGGACAGAGGTTCAATTGTAATCTGATTGTATTCTATAACCATCCTTTCCTCATTTAGAAATGTTTTGCATGCAAGTTTAGGTTCTGAATTGATAACCATGGCACATGCACCGCAAATGCCTTGAAGACAGCTGCAGGAATATTCAATGGGGATGTCCAACTTTTCAAGCAGGGTAATGACTGATATGTTTAAATCGCCGTCATAGTCGAATATCTGATAATCGTCATCAATTTTAATCTTCACCTTCATGTTATCACAATCTCCCCGTCATCATACATTGCACAGATGGATTTTTTATACCTGTCATCGCTTTCGGGATAGTCAGTCCTTTGATGAGCTCCTCTCGATTCCTTTCTCTCCAGTGCTGATAAAATGCTTGCCTTTGAAAGAATCACTAATAATTTTACTTTAAGATAATCATAATATTTTGCATTGACATTTATGTCTAGATTATCCAGCCTGTCCAGTGCAGCCATCAAATCGCCTTCATTTCTGTAAATTCCCATGGAATCGTTCATTATCTGTGATATTTCGCTTAAAGTATCCTGCAGGGATTTATCCTTTGGAGCATATGATTTAAATGACTCCAATTCTTCATCGATACTGTTGATGACATTTCCTTTTGGCTTTTCCAAAACAGCATTTTCTGCTGAAATCCATCCTCCATGAACAGCTCCCAAAAGTGAATTTCCTCCCAGTCTGTTTGCTCCGTGATACTGGCATGAGCATTCGCCTGCGGCATACAATCCCTTGATGTTGGTTTTATGATTTTCATCGGTCTGGATTCCTCCCATGAAATAATGGACTGCGGGAAATATTGGAATTGGGGTTTTTAAAGGATCCAAATTCAGATATTTATCACATATTTCATATACCTCATCCAGCTTGACTTTAACTGTATACTCATCCAAATGTGTCAAGTCAAGATAAACGTCCTTTTTACCACCATCCGAAACCTTGAAAATGCTTCTTGAAACGACATCCCTCGGCATCAAATCAGCAAGCTCCGGATAGAAATCCTTCATGAAATACCACGGTTTGCCGTCCTTCATCACAAATAGTTTTCCTCCTTCACCACGTGCAGCTTCGGTTATAAGCATTCTTTTTTGAGGGGTCTTAACTGTGGTCGGGTGATACTGAACCATTTCCAGATTGGCTAATCTCACGCCCTGTGTAAACAGTTTTGCAGTAGCAAATCCGTCATTTTGAGTTGATCCAAGTATTTTTCCAAAAAGTGAATTATATCCTCCGGTAGCGATGATGACTGCATCTCCAATAAAAGATCTTAGTTCCTGTGTATCTTCATGGATGCAGTTGATGCCGCAGCATTCATTTTCGTCGGTAAAAATCAGTGACAAAAATCTGTATCCTACAAAACGCTTAATTTTACCTTCAGTTTCTCTTTTACGGCATGAACTGACAAGAGCAGAGACTATCTGCTTCCCTGTTCTTGATCCGGCATACACGGTTCTTTTTTTCTTTTGGCCTCCGAAGTTTCGCATGTCAACATTGCCATTTGCGTCACGGGAAAAGCTTGTGCCTATCCTTTCAAGCCAATCTATAATTTGAGGTGCATCAGAGGTTAGCATTTCCACGGCCTTTTCATTGTTTATTTTACAGCCTCCATTTAATGTATCTGTGAAATGCTGGTCTGTTGAGTCATTTTCCCTTTTGGTATTAAGTGCTGCATTTATTCCTCCCATTGCCATCACTGACTGTGAGCGTTCAGAATAATCGGGAGATATCAATGAAACGTTTGCACCATTATCACCGGCTTTAATTGATGCTGTTAAACCGGCAATGCCTGCTCCAACTACGATTATGTCTACCATAATGCACCTCCAACATAATACATTACTTCACCAAGAATCAGGACAATCAATATTATCAATACTGCCCAGTTCACCTTTCGTTTAAAGTTCACATGTTCGTCCTTGTTTTCAAGAAATCCTAATGATATCATGAATTTAGGAATTGAAACTCTTAAATGCACAGCTATTGAAACAAACATTAAAGTATCAACTATAAAATGGTATAAACTAAAATTAAATGTGCTTTGTTCTCCCAGCGGATTGAAGGAGTATCCCAATATGTGCAGGCTTACAAAAACAATTATCATGATTCCGGAAATCAGCTGCTGTGTTGTATCGGAAATCAAGTTGGGGTATCTGTTTACACCTCTTGACTTGTCCTTAAAGTAGAGATACATGCTTATGATGATATGTGCAACTACAGGATAAAACAGACGTCTTCCAGTTATTTGAAAATCTGGAGAATAGCTTATAATACCATACAGATACAACAGAGATAACACTGCATGATTTAAAAGCATCAGCACAATTACAATAATCAATAATGTGTTTATTTTTCTAAGAGATATCATCAAATATTATATTTAAAATCGTTAATTAATAAAATTTTTGATGAATTCTACTTAAAGAGGATATTAAAGCACAAATCGTAATGAAAATGGCTAATATCAATATTAAGGATTTATTATTTATTAAAACAGATATTATTGGGAATACATAAAACATTAAAGCAACAAAATGGCCAAATTTTTCATAGACAAGTGTTTCATCGCTGGTTTTGAAAAATTCAATTAATTTTAAGATAATTATCACTAAAAACCATGCCGGAATCAAATCAATTAAAATCAGGGCGAATGTGGAAAGGATAATGAATATAAAATCACAGATTACATCAAACTTTGCACCATCATCAGATGAAAGATTGTATTTTCTTGAAAGCCATCCGTCGCTAACATCAGAAATTGCTGTTAAAATAAATATGGCAATCAGATAAGTCGTGTTTAAATCAAACAGGACACAGAATAAAAATAAGAATCCGAACAATATTCTTAAGGATGTTATGCAGTTAATCAATAATCTGTTCATCTTAATCAAAATCGCATTTTCTTTTAAAATATATATTATATAAATTAGTTCTTTGATGTTAAATAATTTTTTCTAAAAAGATATTGAACAATAATTAAATTGTGATGTTAATTCTGAATTGATTTTAAAGTTTTTTTTTACTTTCAAATCATTTTAATATTAGCATTATGGTGGGCTTATTTGATACGCAATATTTGCTCGTAACTATCAAACAACTCTAACTAAAAAGTAGTAGATAATTCATTTACTTTTTAATTTTTTTTGTTCGTATTATATAGAACAAATTTCACTAAAAGTAGTAGATAATTTGAAGTGCGTTATGCCAACGCCAACATGAGGCTGGTTAAAAAGAACCAAAAGTTGCATAATCATAATTCGCCATTGCTAATTGGGGAAGTTAAAGATGATGATGTTGTAAACGAGGTTAGGGAACCTAGCTATATTGATGTACAATCTAAGTTGTTTTAAATACTTCTAAATGGATATATTCCATTTTTTTCATAACTGTTCTTAAGCCAGTATGTGAAAATAGGGTCTGTAATTTGATATTTGTCATTTGCATATTCAATTAAATCGTAATCTAGAAGGCGATTTAGTGGTCTGTTTAGTGATCCGCTGGTTACTTTGAGGTAATTTGCTACTTCTATTCTTTTTTTTGGATTTTCAAGTAGTGAAATTATGATTTTTTGTTCTTGAAATGTTAATTTAGACCACATGTATATGAAATGGATAGCGAGATAATCAATTGAATCCTTGAATAATTCAATGATATTATTTTCAGTTAAGGTTATGTTTTCGGGAAGATATTTTGCAAATATATTGATGTAATATGGAATTCCACGTGTACATTTGTAAAATCTTTCAAATCCATCATCATCGAGCTGTATGTTTCTTGTCATTGATTTAATATAGTTTTTAGTGGTTTGTTTTGAAAATGGTTGAATTTCAATTGTCAGCATCCTTCCTCCAAATGCTCCTTGATTTCCATTCAAATCATTTATTAAACTATCTTTTAAGCTCATGCTTCCGCAAAATAGGTATGCAACATTTTTTTGTGTTTGGATGAAACTGCGCATATACCATAAAAATCCATTCAGTTCCTTATCTAAATCTTTCATTAATTGGATTTCATCAATGAATATGAAGACTCCTTTTAGTTTATCCTTATTTTCTTCATAAATTTTTTGAGGTAATTCCATTACAAATTCCGCTAATTTTTCATAATTGTCTTCGCTTTCGAATATTGGAATTGGAATGTGTTCGTAGGATAAAAGTTTATCTATTTTGAAATTTTTTGTTTTAAAATATTTTTCTATTTGCTTGTTGATTGTTTTTAAGCCAAATTCTTTTGAAGATTTGATAATTGAGTCATAGATTATTTTTATTATACTTGCTCTTGTGAGGTTTTTTTGTTGGTATGCATCGCTTCTGGATAAATCGATGTCTACAACTAAATATTCTCTTTTGAATTTATTTTTGATTTTTTTGATAAGTGCTGTTTTTCCAACCCCTCTAATCCCTGTTAGGAGTATTGTAGGCGAAGAGTTGAATTCAGTGCTGATTAATAAGTTTGATAATATGTTGATTTCATCTGTTCGGTTGAAAAATTGTGTTTCGGTTAAATTTGCATCAGTTATGCTTGCAATTTCATCCATTTGTTTCCCTCATATAATGTATTTTTCATTATATAATGTCATATATTGTATTTTGAATTATATAATTAATTTTTCATTATGTGTTGTAATATAATGTATTTTTCATTATATATAATATTGATTATTTTTTTAAATATGAAACAAAATTCCCTAAGTGGTGGATAATTCCACTACTTTTTTACTATTATTTGCTCGTATCATATCAAACAAAAATCAAAAATGTAATAAATAATTTAAAGAGTGTTACGCAAACAGCAACATGAAACTGGTCAAAAAGAATCAAAAGTTGCATAATCCTGATTATCCATTGCTGATTGGTGAGGTTAAAGATGATGATGTTGTAAATAAGGTTAATGAACCCAGTTTTATTGATGCTCAAACTAGATTAATGTAGTTATTAACTTAGGCATTGAATATTTAAAGTTTATCCGAAAGCATTTGAAAATCAATCTTACAGAGAATTGCGGTATTCTTGCATTATTATAATAAAAATCCAATCCAAAAATTTAATCGTTTGGAAAGCAAATATAAAATTAAGTTCATGTTTAAGTTTGAATGTTAAAATATTTTTTAAAATTAATATGTTGGAGGATTAATAAATATGAATGAAAAGGCTAACGAAAATTCTTGGATTCCATTAATAGTTGTGGCTTGTGCTTCCTTTATTATAGTGTTGGACTCTTTCTTCATGAATGTTAGCATTTCTCGAATTGTTGTTGATTTGAATGCTGATGTT
>NZ_CADCJB010000049.1 GCF_902801725.1 uncultured Methanobrevibacter sp.
CAGTAATATCTGTTACAGTAATAATAGTGTTATTGAATGATGAGTAAATATTAGCTATACCCCATTTTTCATCTTTTGCCATAATTACACCCTTTATTCTTCTGTATTAGCTTTATCATCCTTATTCTTGTTGTACTCTTCGATTTGTTTTGCTACAGGTGAAGAACGGTAGAAACCGATTTCATCTTCTTGACCTTTCAATACCACATAACTTGGTGAATTGATTTTTTTACCGTTTAAGGTTATGTGACCATGTACAACAAACATTCTTGCTTCTTTAGGAGTACGAGCTAAACCTTTTTTGTATACAATAGTTTGTAATCTTCTTCTTAAGATATCTTCAACATTTAAATCTAAAATATCTTCAAGAGCAGCACCTTCTGGCAAAACACCGGTTCTAGCTAAGTGTCCTAATAATTCTAATTTTTCTTCTTGCATTTGATCAGCGGAAAAACCAAGTAAGTATCTTGCTTCCCTACTGTATCTTCTGACTAAAGTATCAGCTTTCCAAATTTCTTTTTTGTTTTTTAAACCGTATTTAGTCATTAATTTATTTTCATTTTTAATTCTTTCTGCATTCCAAGGATGTGGTGGTGTATTATACTTTTTCCTTGATTTTCTAGGTTGTCCCATTAAAACATCTCCTTATAAAATTGAATTTAATAATTTAATTGAAAGTAGATTTGGTTCTTTGACCTCTAACAGGTAAACCAACTTCGTGTCTTCTACCTTTGTAACTTCTGGTCTTTTTCATTCTGTTCAAATCATCCCTTAATGTCATGTCAAGATCTGATTCGATTAAATGAATATCGTCACCAGTTTCGTAATCTTCTCTTCTGTTTAACATCCATGATGGAATGTCAAATTTCTGAGGATTTTCTAAAATTTCTTCAATTTTTAAAACATCTTCGTCAGCAATGTATCCAATTTTAGAGTCTAAATCTAAGTCTAAAGTACGGCACATAGTTTTAGATAAAGATATTCCAACACCTTTAATTTCGGTTAAAGCTTGTTCAATGGTTTTATTACCACTTACATCCTTTCTTGAAATACGCACTAAGTGCTTGAATTCGTCTTCCATTAAATAACCTCCAATTATAGAGCGAACCTACGAGACGTAAAATATAGATTCGAATGTTTTGAGTTTCTCAAAACACAGTTCTTTCAACAATATAAAACTTAGTTTAAATAAACTAAGAGTGCAAAAATATCAGTTTAACAAGTATTTTCAATAAAACAAAAAAACTAAGTTAAAAACTAATAAACGCCGAGACTGGGATTTGAACCCAGGAGGGCGGAATGCCCACGAGATTTCCAGTCTCGCGCCTTACCAGGCTAGACTATCTCGGCATAAAATAGTTAGCAAATACTTGCACATCATGATATCTAGAATAACATGATAACATAATATATTTACTTACCCATATATAAAGGTATTGTTTAAATACATTATTTTGTAAAAAAAATTAAATCCAATGAAATATTATATTGAATATTTCGAACATTCCAAAGAAAAATGGAAAAAATGGAACTAGAAAGCTCCACCTCCACCACCTCCGGAACCTCCTCCGAAGCCACCAAAACCGCCTGATCCTGATGAAGGATTTGCTGCAGATACACTGGTATCATATGCATGAGCAAACAGATAATATCCACCATAATAATGATAGATGAAAATGCCATCATCATAATCGGAAACATTCGGCACATGCAATTTCATAGCCTTGAATACATTGTCAGATACTCCAAGAGCGGTGCCATAAATCAAGTACTTTTTCCAGACAACTATTGATTCCGGAGGGTGTTCTTTAATTAAACTGTTGTCCTTTAGGAATTTCCTGAAATTTGACCACTTGAGATAGAAGATTCTGCCCTCTTTTGTCCATCTTCCAAATATATCATTGGGGACAAAGAAAAGCATCAATGAAAAGACTATTAAAAATCCTCCACCAATGATTGAAATGAAACCGTTTCCAAGTTCTGTTGAAAAGCCCATAACAGCAATAATTACTCCGAAAACCAGCCCTGCAATCGCAATGAGAATACTTAAAGAATAACCTGCGTCATCGAAGTATTCTGCTTTCTTACCTTCAGTTTCCTTTTCAACATGTTTAACCCAAGACTTATAATCCTCTTGAAAGCTTTTTGCATTGCGTTCGGAAGACAACTTATCCTCCAATGTAGAAAGATTTAAAATATCACCGTCTGCAAAAGGATACAATGTATTAACAAGATTCTTTTCACTTAAAGACAAATAACCATTATCGACATTGCTGAAATCCAACAACAGCTCTTTGGTATCCGAATCAGGATTTCCTATTGTTTCAAGCCCCAGAACTTTTCTATCAATAAGATTCATAATGGATGCCTGAAAACCTTTCATATTAGGTTCACCAAGTGATGCTCGATTATCTATAAGTGCATTGATTACCTCCGGCGGGTCATCAGAAGGCAGTTCCCTTTCATATATTCCATCATAATCAACTTTAGGTTCCCTGCCGAATTTAATATATGTAAATAATACTCCAATTGGAGCCAATACTGACAGCAAACCAAAAACAAGGTATGCAGTATTCCAAAAATTCCTGCTATCAATACTATCATTTAGATTTTTAATGATATTGTCTTTGCCGTTTTCATTTACATGCTTTGCATAAGATGCATCATTAAAATCAGACAAAGGCATCAGAACAAGAGCTTCATAAATTTCCCCTTTGGGAATATCAGTAGTTTGAGCAGCGATTGTTCTTCCATTTGAATTACAATTGACTGTGTATTCATCAGGGTTTAAATAGTAAGTATTGTTTTTATCGCCAGGAAGAGTTATTGTGGTAATTATGCTACCTACTCCAACATCCCATTGGTCTCCCCAAATCTTATACTGGAGAGCACCTACATCATTGAACAATGTCACTACATTTTTCATGTCATAACTGATAAAAACAGACACGGAACAGTCATGAATCTTTTTTGTATGTGCTGCATCAGCATAGAGATATATTTTCAAGTGTTTCTGACCATCCTCATCGCTTTGCTGCAATACAGGATAGGCACCATCAGCGTAGACCTTAATATTTTCTATGCTTTCGCCGGATTTGAGAGGAATATCCCTATATACACCATTATATGTTCCCTTAAAAGTATAATCAAGCTGTTCATCCACATGAAGCAGCCCATTGCTTTCTACAGTCAAATCAATAAAAGCCTGATCAATAGTATAACTTTTATCGTCATCAGCAGAGACACTGGCAACTGTTAAAAACAATAGCAAAACAATTGAGATAATGACTAAACCCTTATTTATATCCATAATATCTAAAAAAAAATTAAAAGAAGAGAGAAGCTAAAATGCTCCTCCGCCTCCGCCGTCGAATCCTCCGCCACCGAAGTCATCGAAACCGCCGAAATCATGTGAATCAGATGATGAAGGCGCACCCATATCACCGACATGATATGCATTATGCATCATGTAATATCCACCATAGTGATGATATAAGAAAATACCGTCATCATAGTCATAAATATCCGGCATTTGCAGTTTCATGGCATCATAAACCTTGTCAGCCACTCCAAGGGCAGTACCATAAATAAGGTACTTTTTCCAAATGGCAATTGATTCGGGAGGATGTTCCTTAATTAAACTGTTATCATTCAGGAACTTCCTAAAGTTTGACCACTTGAGATAGAATAATCTGCCTTTTTCTGTCCAGTGCCCGAAAACACTTTCAGGAATGAATAGCAAGATTACAGAAAATACCACTAAAGCGATTCCCGAAATAAGCAGGGAGAAGAAATGAGTTTCTCCAAATAAAAATCCAATAGCTGCGATTGCAATACCAACAACAATTCCAAGAAGACCAAGCCCAACCATTGACATGGATCCGGAATCATCAAAGTAGGCGTCAATTCCGCTTTCATCACTTTCAAAAATGACATAACCTTGCCAATTTTGGATTTGGCCTGCAAACCATATTGCATTGTCTTCATTTTCCAACAGATTATTTAATGTGGACAGGTTCAAAATGCCGTCATCAGCAAAGTTTTCCAAACAATCAAATACAATTGTTTCACTGTCAGTCAATTGCTCTTTTGAATCATAATCAAATTTTAAGAACAAATCACGAGTATCTGTTTCACTATTCTCCCGTGAGTACAAATCAAGGACTTTCCTATCAATTAGGCTTAAAATTGTTGCTTCGAATCCCTTCATGTTCGGAGTTCCAATATCATTTTTGCTATCAACAAGAGCATTTACAAAAGCAGGAGAATCATTCGTAGGCAATTCCCTTTCATATATACCATCATAATCAACTTTAGGTTCTCTTCCATGTCTTAAATATATGATTATTGCACCAATCGGGCTTAAAAATGGTATGAAAGTTAAAATTGAAAATATGGAATCCCAAAACTTTTCGCCGTTCAAGCTGTCATTAATGCTTTTAAGCACCTGCTCCTTACCGTTTTCATTCAAATGTTTGGCATAGCTTGCATTGTCAAAATCATCCAAAGGCATTAAAAGAACAAAACCACAAACGGTATCATCGGAAACCTTATCAGTAGTGGCTGTAATCAAATCCCCCTTGGTATTATTGGATTTAATAAGATTGGAAGGAGTGAAATAAATTTCATTGTTCTTATCTCCTGGAGCGTGGATTTTTAAATCAATCCCTCCGACACCTTTATCCCAATTTTTACCCCACAGGTTATATTGCAGAAGTCCTGTGTCATTGTACAGCGTTACAACACCTGAAAAGTCAAAATTTAAATTGACCTTAACGTTAGTGTCTTTTATCTTTTTAGTGTGTGCCGCATCAGAGTATAAATAGATTATCAGATGCTTGTTTCCGTCCTGGTCCTCCTGTTTTAAAACAGGATAAGCCCCGTCAGCAGTTACCTTAATATTCGAAATCTTTTGACCATCCCGAATGGTTATGTCCCTATAGACCCCGGAAAATTCACCATCAAAGGAGTACTGGTATGTTTCATTTACATGAAGCTGACCGTTACTTCCAACGGTCAAATCAATCCATGCATGTTCAATAGAATAACTGTGGTCCTCTGCTGAAACAAAAGAAATTGCTGAAATCAATATTAGAAATAAAAAGATTATTCCTAATACTCCTTTATTATTCATACGAACCTCTTATTAAAATTTTACTTCAGGCACTTCCCTATCACTTGCAGGAGCTTCAAAGAATTCTGCAGTTTCAAAATGGAACAATTTTGCAAAAATATTGCTTGGGAATGTTTCACACGCATTATTATATTTTAAAACGACATCATTATAGAATTGTCTTGCATAAGAGATTTTATCTTCAGTTTCGGACAATTCAGATTGCAGTTGTTGAAAATTGCTGTTTGCTTTTAAGTCAGGGTAATTTTCAGCAACAGCAAATAAAGTTTTCAATGCGCCAGTTAACTGATTGTCTGCAGCACTAACTTCTTCAACACCATTAGCATTCATTACTCCAGCTCTTGCTTTGGTAACTTCTTCAAGAACTCCTTTTTCATGAGCAGCATAACCTTTAACTGTTTCTACAAGGTTTGGAATCAAATCATTCCTTCTTTTAAGTTGAACATCAATTTGTGAGTAACTGTTTTTTACTCTATTTCTTAAACTAACAAGATTGTTATACAAGTGTACAATTGTTACTAAAATAAATATGAATATAACAATCAAAACTATAATAAAAATTAAACTCATTTTTAATCACCTTATAATATGTATCTATTGTTATATTAAAATATTTTATGATTCAATAATGTCAACAATTTAAATTGAACTGGACAGTTAAAAATTTGTAAAAAAAGAAATGAAATCATTTTACAATAACCCTAACCCTTTTGGATACTGATTTGTAACAATTATTTCCTGAAAATTTGACTGTAGCAACATAAATTCCTTTTTTGGTTAATTTGGTGAGTTTGAATATTGCAATACCTCTAGCATTTGTTTTGGCAGAGTAGGTTTTGCCCTTAACAGTTATTTTAACCTGAGCAAATTTTATTATAACATTTTTATTGTTTTTCAAAGTGATTGAATATGCTTTTGATTTGTCCCTAAACTTAAATGTTTTTTGGGATGCAATAATTTTCGAATTGACCTTTTTGACTGTAACCTTTGCACTGGCAGAAGATTCATAATAAGTTCTGTCTCCAGCAAATTTAACAGTTGCAACATACTCTTTAGGAACTAATCCCCTAGTGGAAAAGAAAACCTGACCATTGTCATCAGTAGAAAATGTCATGGTTTGACCATTAATATTAATTGAAACTTTAGTATATTTTATTACATTGCCCTTGGAATCATGCAAATTAACCAATAAACATTTACCGTCATTATAATTAGCGACAACATTTGCAACATAAATGGATGAAGATTTCAGGATATTGATAGATATTCTAACCGGATCCAATTCAAATGCAATATCATTAACACTTAAGACTGCCCTATATTTACCTGCAGGCAAATCTACAAACCAATTATAGCCAGTCTGAGAAGTATAAGTACCAATAACCTTATTTTTGCTATTATAAACTTTGATGGTAACATTTTCTCCTATTATATCATTGTTAGGAGAATCGGAAAGCCGTATTTTAACATTACCCCCAAAACCTTCAACTGAGTCTAAATTAGAAACATACAAGGTATAAATAGGCAAATTACCAGTGAAGTTAGAATTACCCGCATATGACTGATATTTGGCTCCGCCAGAAACTTTAGCAACATTTTCAACAAAAACTGATTCTGAAGCAGAACTTCCAAAAGATATTGCTCCACCATATTTTGCAGAGTTTGATTTGAAGTAACATCTAATAGCTGATGTTGCATATATTGCACCGCCATATTCTTCTGCAGTATTACTGATAAATGTGCATGCCAAAACGGACCCTTCAGCAGAGCCCCCAGATACCGCTCCACCATTAATCGCATGATTATTCCTAAATGAAGACGAAATAGCAGACCCATCACATATGGCACCACCATTATTGGCTGTATTTTTGGTGAATGAACATGATACTGCATGAGTATTGAAGATAGCTCCACCGTTAATCGCAGAGTTTTCAATGAAATTACTATCTTTTGCGGAATTCAAATACATGGCCCCACCATCTATGGCATGATTACCAGTGAAATTACACCTAAGTGCATAAACTTCAAGCAGAGCCCCGCCTTTAGCAATGGCATGATTATTAATGAAAACACAATCCTCAGCTGAGTTTCCACCGGCCATTGCTCCACCCTGGTTAGCGCGATTTTCTATAAAAGTACATTGTTTAGCAAGACATCCGAAAATAGCTCCTCCTTCCTCAGCAGAATTATATTTAAAAGTACATTGTTCAGCAGATCCTGCACCGCCTACAGCTCCTGATTGGTAAGCAGTATTATTTAAAAAAGTACACCCAATCGCATAACCAAAACCTAAAGCACCTGAATGGTCATGTGCAGAATTGGCTATAAATGTACAATATCCTGCAGAACTGCCGTACATTGCACCACAAGATTGGGATGCTGAATTGGAAATAAAAGTTGATTCAGTAGCATACACATTATAAATTGCACCACCATCTGTAGCATGATTACCTTTAAAAATGCAGTTATTAACACTTCCTTCGTACACTGCACCTCCATAGCTGCCTGCAGAATTATCAGTGAAAATGCAATTTTCTGCATGGCCATTATACAACGCTCCCCCGAATTTGGATGCATGATTATTTGTAAAATTACAATTTGTTGTCGAATAGTTAGGACCTAAAATGGCGCCGCCAGAATCTGAATATGCATTGATAAAATTAATATCATTGAGGCTTACATAAGCGTCTGATGTATGAAATATTCTTGCCTGATTGCCTCCATCAATAGTAAATCCATGACCTCTAATATTAACTGAACGGTCAATTGAAACACCATTGATAAAAGCCGAATCGGAAGAAGTGTATTTGTAATCAGAATCCAAATCAATATAAAAATTATGATTAGAATTAATAAGATTATTTAAATCTGTAAAAGTTTTTGTACCTGCAGATAATTCATTATTATCACAAGCAGATAAAACATCACCAGACTCATTATTACCATCCAGTGCATAACTATCCACCGTTAAATTATCCTCCGCACTAACGGTTGAGATAGCGAATAAACTAATGAAAATGATTACAAGCATTACAATTTTTTTATTCAACATAATCTCAACCTCGAAAATTTTACAATGATATTTTTTATATCGGAAATAATATATAATATTTGTGAAATAGTCCAACAATTACAAATGAGACTATAATAATATCCATATTATTTTTAAAAAATGAACCATACATATCAATCTAAATAAGAAAAATTAAACATTTATCTAATATTATAAGAATAATTTACTTTATGAAATATTTACCAATTGAAATATGGACAAAATTGAAAAATAATAAATAACCATAAATAAAACTAACCAAAAACTTAAAAAAAATAAAAAAATAAAGTTCAAAAAGCAACCCTTAAAGAGCATTTTCTAAAAAAAAATATCAGGAGATATTAAAAAAAACAACAAATTAATTAAACATCACCAATATATTAATAAATATGAAACTTATAGAAAAGGGATTTATTAACAGAAATAAAAAAGTAATCCTAATTGCAGTTATCATTATGCTCCTTAGTGCTGTTGCAGGTGCTGGCATGGCATATATGAAAGCAGACGGCAATTATAATATAATTTCAAAAGAACTTAGTTCCCAGGAAATAAAAAATACACAGCCTAGCAATGATACCGATACCGGAATGAGTGCTATTGGCTATTTTATCCACAATACCATTGCGGACCTCTTTGTTATAATTGGAGGAATATTTTTCTCAATCATATCAGTAATATTGGTGATATTTAATGGAATTACTATTGGAGGGCTATTTGGAATGGATTTGCCCTATGCAATGACCAGTATTTTACCCCATGGGATTATAGAATATTTCGCAGGAGCGCTAGCCCTTGCAATTGCATTTAAAATAACCCAATTGGAAATTAAAATGATTAAAAACAGAAGTTTCAAAAGCACTCTTAATGATAATGAAACATTTTTAAAAGATATTCTAGTAATTTTAATTGTAATGCTCGTTCTTTTGGCCATAGCAGGTATTATTGAAGCACATATAACTCCAATGGTAGTTAAAGGGTACTTCGGAATATAGTACAACTCCAAATCGGAAAAATTAAAATTTAAAAGTAATCAACATTAAGACTATGTTGATTCTTGCATTTTTTTTATTAAAAACCTTTTTACTTCCAGAATCTAGGATAGGTATCCGGATTCATGAATACTTTAGAAACATTTACTGCAAAACCGGAATCTGCTTCCAAAATTTCATTTGAAGT
>NZ_CADCJB010000050.1 GCF_902801725.1 uncultured Methanobrevibacter sp.
TGTCTAGGGTTAAATCAGTGATAACCTGCAATTCCCTTTGATTCAATCCTTTTGTATATTGAATAAACGAAATAGAAACATTCTCAACATCTAATAATTTTTCCATTCAATCACCTAGCAAAATGTCAAATGATAACTTTTATATAGTAATTTGTACTTTATCAATATTAAAGTTAATCAAAAATTATTAAAAAGTATTACTAATTAAATAACTTTTTAAATTGAAGTAATACTTTTTGGTATGGTGTTTCTCATGAATGTTACTATTAAAACACTGGATGGAAATTCACAACAAATAGAGGATGTTCAAAAATTTTTATTTAAAATGATTAAAAAAGAATTCGGATATGATTATGTTCCGCAATGGCATCAGGACATAGTTAAAATGGACGAATATTACATCAACCCTGAAAGAAATAATTTTTTTGTTGCCTATACTGAAACTGGCGAAATTATATCAACCATCGGTATAAGAGGTTATGATAAAGATTTTCCAGAATTCAGGCATTTATACTCCAAAGAGGATACTTCAAGCATATGGAGGTTATTTGTTGATGAAAGGTGTCGCCGTTGTGGATTGGCTTCTAAAATGTTCAGTATTGCTGAAAACTTTGCAAATGATGTAAATTATGATAAAATCTATTTGCATACTCATAAAACATTGCCTGGAGCAATCGAATTTTGGACAAAAATGGGTTTTGTTGTTGCATTGGATGCTGAAGATAATCTTCAAACTGTTCATATGGATAAAAAAATAAGAAGTTTGGATATTGATCAGTTGGCAAAGGATTTTTCATATGCCGTAAAATTATAATCTTTTAATGTACTTTTGGGTGTGTGGGCAGGCAAAAATACATTTTCCGCATACTGTGTCCGCTTTTCCCAAATTTTCTTCAGATACTTTTAGAGCATATTTTTCACATTTTTTATCGTCATAAAAGTCATTTCTTTTTAACTTGTAGTTCCATTCTTTTCCACTTATCGCCCCTCCAAGACATGCATTTTTACATTCCATGCATTTTCCACATTTTGATTTTAATATGGGGGTTCCAATGTCTAAAGGCGCATCTGTAAGGACTGAGGATAATCTAAGTGCTGATCCGTAGTTTTTTGTTGTAAATAGTGCTGATTTTCCAATCCACCCAAGTCCTGCACGTGTGGCGATTGTTTTGTGGGGCAACTCGAATGAATTAAATTCACCAAAATCAGTTCCTAATCTCTTTTTTGTTTGTGCATAGGCGTTGTATCCGTTATCTATTATAAATTTTTCACATGCCATTCCCAATGAATCCAACCTTCTATTCAAATCTATTAATTCATAAAGATATTCTTTTGTAGGGGCATTCTGCATATCTCTTATTATTTCTTTTGGATAGGTTATGTAAAAGACAATGCCTTTATCTAAATTTTGTTTTGGTGTAAAATGGGTTATGTCTGCAAAACCTACTTCTGTTGCACCATTATCTAACAGGAATTTTTTTAACATTGACGTTAAGGTCATGGGCGAATATTTGGTTGTAATATTATTTAAATTTAAGTTTGGTATTACTTTTAGTTTAATTTATTATATTTTTTTGTATTTGTTTCAATGCATTAAAACTAATTTTTGTCATATTTTTTAAAATCTATTTTGGTCTGTTGTTTATATTTTCAGAGTTTTAATTGGATACTTTTTATATTTCAAATTAATTTTAAAAGTAATAAATATGTTTTTATATTCTTGTGTGAAATATAATACATAATATTAAAATAGTTATTAAAAGTATTACTAATGTTTTAATATTTACATAAAAAGTAATACTTTATTTTAATATTATTAGAGATATTTTTTTTGGGTGAAAATAAAATGGAAAAAAAGACAATGATGATTATTGGGATTATTGTTGTTGTTCTCGTTATTGTTGTTGCGGCATTTTCATTTATGGGTGGATCTCATGATAATGACCCTACACATTTGACTGTAGCTGCACACAGTAATATTAAAGAACCTGAAGCGGGCTTCAGCCCTCTTGTTGGTTGGGGATGCGGACACCAAAACTATAATCCTTTAGTACAAAGCTGTTTATTTAAAACAGATAAGAACGGAACTATTGTTCCTGATTTGGCTACTGGTTATTCAATCAGTAGTGATGGAAAAACTTGGACTGTAAATGTTAGAAATGATGTTAAATTTTCAGATAATTCCACTTTCGATGCAGAAGATGTGGCATTCACATTTAACACTGCTAAAGCCACAGAATCTGAATTGGATTTAACAAATATTCAAAATGTAACTGCTAAAAACAAGACAACCGTTGAGTTTACACTTGTTGAACCTAGATCTACTTTTATTTATGATTTAAGATATGTTGGTATTGTGCCTTCAGATTCCTATGACAACAATACTTATGGTGAAAACCCTATAGGTACTGGACCATATGTATTGGACCATTGGGACAAAGGTCAACAAGCTATCTTCAAAATAAATCCTAATTATTATGATAAGAAACCATACTTTACTCAACTTACAATTTTATTCCCTGAAGAAGCAACATGGTTGGAATTAGCCAAATCCGGTGAGGTAGATGTAGTTCCTGTAGCAACCTCTGCATTAAACCAATCTGTTGACGGATACAAATTTGTAGAAAAATCCGCCGGAAGAGCACAAGGTATATCATTACCGTACCAAAATGATACTGGTAAATCTTGGAACGGCACAGCTAAAATAGGTAATAATGTAACTGCTGATAAGTCTATTAGAGAAGCATTGAATGTCGGTGTCAACCGTCAGAAAATGTGTGATGATATATTCTCAGGACATGCTACTCCTGAATATACCAGTGTAGATACAAGAGATTATGCAAATCCTGCTGGTAAAGTAAATGACAGTGATGTTGACAGGGCAAAACAAATCTTGAATGAAGGTGGATGGAAAGATACCAATGGTGATGGAATCGTAGAGAAAAATGGTGTAAAAGCATCATTTGATTTATACTATCCTCCTGATTATCTTGACAGACAATCTTTAGCAACAGTATTTGCTGAACAAGCAAAACAAATCGGAATTGAAGTGAACCTTAAAGGTGCTGACTGGGATACAATTTACGCAAACATGTATGCATCACCTGCAGTAATGCAACAAACTTCTCCAGACCCATATAAGTCTATCTATCAACAATATCACAGTAAAGAAGCAGATGGATTCTACATGAACCCTAACTTATACAACAACACGGACTCTGATAAATTGATGGATGATGCGATGCATTCAAGCGATTTAAATGCTGCAAACACATTATGGTCTCAATCTGCTCTTGTTAATGGTGGAGGTTGGAGTCCTGCTGGTGACGCTCCATTCGTATGGCTAGTCAACTATGACTACAACTACTTCATTAAAGACGGAATTAATATTGGTGAGCAACCTGATGGTTTAGGAAATGATATTTTAATCAACATCTGTGATTGGACTAGAACCAATTCCACAGCTTAAATATCTTTTCCCTTTTTTTATTTTTTTAAAAGCTTATAAGGGGTTATTTTCTTGAATAAAAATCAATTATTGAAATTTTTTGGTTACAAATTAATACGCTTTGTAATATTAATTATTGTAGTTGCAATTTTTAGTTTTGTATTGTTAGATTTATCCCCTATTGATCCGGTTAATGCATATTTAAGACAGGCTGCGGTATCTGAAGCACAAAGGCAGATTCTTCAAAACTATTTCGGTACTAATGTTCCCTTAACTACTAAAATTTTCCATTGGTTGATGGATTTGTTTCAGGGCAATTTGGGAACTTCATTAATATATCGAGCGCCTGTTATTGATATCATACTTGATAAGGCTTCTGCTTCTATCGTATTGATGGCAATTTCATGGCTGCTGAGTGGAGTATTAGGTTTCGCATTAGGTGTTGTGGCTGGTAAAAACAAAGGCTCTTGGATAGATAAGGCAGTAAAAGTTTACTGTTATGCAATTCAATCTGCACCTTCCTTTTGGGTGGGAATGTTAGTTTTAATGGTATTTGCAGTTTATCTAGGCTGGTTCCCAATTGGTTTTGGTGTTCCGATTGGTGTAAAGAGTACGGATGCCACATTTTTCGAATGGGCATCTAGGTTAGTGTTACCTACAATAACTTTAAGCCTTGTGGGTTTGGCACCGATTGCAATGTATACTCGTAATGAATTGATTCAAGTTTTATCATCTGATTATGTGTTGTTTGCAAAATCAAGAGGAGAAAAAGGATGGGACTTGATAAAAAACCATGGAATTAGAAATATTCTCTTGCCTGCTGTAACTTTACAATTCTTATCTTTCAGCGAATTGTTTGGAGGTGCAGTGCTGGTAGAACAGGTATTTTCATATCCTGGTGTTGGACAAACCGCTGTAGCTGCAGGTCTCAATAGTGATGTTCCTTTATTTTTGGGAATTGTAATATTTAGTGCAATATTTGTATTTGTCGGTAACCTGCTGGCAGATTTATCGTATTACTTGATTGATCCTAGAATTAAGGAGAGTGAGTTCAATGATTAAAAAAAGAGAAACTGATGATAAAAAGCAATGGTTTTTATACTCTGCTAATCTCAGGACTAAAACTCTTGTAGTTATTGTTCTTTCTGCATTGGTTATTGTAACAGTATTTATTTCCGGTTATTTCATAAAGGATATTCCAACAAGTTTCATTGATGCAAACCAAATGCCATCTTTTGAACATCTTTTCGGTACCGATTGGATGGGAAGAGATATGTTCCAAAGAACCATTGCAGGTCTTGGATTAAGTATAATGGTCGGTTTCATTGCATCTGTTGTCAGTACTTTTATTTCAATCGTTTTGGGGTTGTTTTCAAGTTTCAACAGATTTGCTGATGAGGTTGTCGCTGGAATTATTGACCTGTTCGGTTCAATTCCTCATATTCTTTTAATCATTCTTGTTTCCATCATGTTTGGTGGTGGAGTGTTTGGTGTTGTTATGGGTGTAGGATTGACTCACTGGACACCTCTTGCGAGGGTTTTAAGGTCTGAGGTAAAAGAAATCAGAACCAAGGAGTATATTCATTTAGCAGATAATTTGGGAAAATCCAAAATATGGATTGCAACAAAACATATTTTCCCATTGATCGTTTCTCAGATTATTGTAGGGGTAATTCTGATGTTTCCTCATGCTATCATGCATGAAGCGGCAATAACATTTTTAGGATTTGGTTTACCTCCTCACGAACCTGCTATAGGGGTCATTTTAGCCGAATCAATGCAATATCTGTCCTCAGGATATTGGTGGTTGGCATTTTACCCAGGTATGTCCTTATTGATTGTCGTATTGTTGTTTGATTTGATAGGGGAAAATGTCGAAAAGTTGCTTAATCCTGAAACTGCTCAGGAATAGAAGAGATTTTTATAATTTCTTCTCTTATTATTTTTTTTAAGTGATATTATGAAATATGATATTAGGGAAGTGGGTGATAACCCTCAAGAAATCATTGATGTAAAAAATTTTTTATATAATCAAATCATGAAGGAGTATGGCATTGGGCCGACTCCGGAATTTCATTATGACATTGAAGGAATAATGGATTATTATATCATTCCAAAACGCAATGACTTTTTTTTAATTTCCATTGGCGATAAAATTGTAGCAACTGGTGCTATTAGAGAATATGATAAGGATTATGAATTTTTCAATGGGGAATACTCAAAAGAGGACACTGCAAGCATCTGGAGATTGATGGTTGATGAGGATTATAGGAGGCATGGATTTGCACGTAAGCTTGTTGATATGATGGAGGATTTTGCAAGGAAAGTGGGATATACTAAAATATATCTGCACACTCACAGATATCTTGATGCTGCCCTGCCGTTTTGGAAATCATTGGGTTATGAGATAACCCTTGAAGAAGATGATTATGACGAAACAACACACATGGAAAAGCACCTAAAATAAGTAGTATTATTTTTTAAAAAAGTATTACTTTTTCTAGTGATTATTTTAACTTTAATTTATTTAATTTTTTTTTAAATATTTCAATAATTCATATAACTTTTTATTTGCAATTTATTTTCAAAAAAACGTCTTATTGATTAGCATTTGTTGAAATGGAAATATTTTTATAAATTCCTAAAGTATTAATTTACAATCTTATTTTTCTTAAATTTATTTATTGGCTTCTATTCGTTATAATTAATGGTTATTTTAATTTATTTTTATTTTTAGATGTTATTTAATTAATTGAAGTTATTTAAGATGTAATATGATTTGATAAGATATATATGATTATTACTCTTAATTGTTAATTAGATTACTTGAAATATTTTTGAGTAATTGGATAATTAAAATTAAAACATTATAATTAATTGGGATAAAAATTAAGCATTATAACTACTTCATATATTAATTTTAATTATCCTTGCATTTCAACTATGTTGAATATATGACAAAGGCTAAAATTTAATTTACACCATAAATTAATATTTCAAATCCTTTTGTGCCTATTTGAATGACAATATGATTGTCCAAACGCCGATGGGGATTACATATATCTCTCAAAATGTAACCCTTCCATGAATCGGAGGAACTTAAATTAGTAGTACTGTCATATAAATGATAAATAGCTATTTGATATAGCTATTTATTCTCCTCCTATTTTTTTAAAAAACTTTATTTTATAGTGCGTTAAATAGTATATTGATGAAAAGAACTGCATTAAAAATCGGATATATTGGAACCAATTTCCACGGATTTCAAAGACAACCAAATGTAAGAACTGTGGAAGAGGAATTAATATATCATTTGCGCAAACTGGACTATATCGATGATTTGAAGAAATCCAGATTCAGAATTGCCGGCAGAACCGATGCAGGTGTTCACAGCTTGGGCAATGTTATCAGCTTCCAATCAGAAAAGGAAGTGAGGGTAAATGAAATCAATAACTCTCTGCCTGATGATATTCAAATTTTAGCATCAGCACCTGTAAGATATGCATTCAAGCCAAGATATGCTCAAATGAGACAATATCGCTATTTGCTGTTTCAGGATCTTGACATTGATAAGTTGGAGGAATGCGCTGAAATCTTTAAGGGAACACATAACTTCACTAATTTCACAAAACGTTTTCAAAAGACAACTACAAGAACAATTGATGAAATTAAAGTCACAAAGGTTGACCTTGAGGATTATCACAAAAGGGAATTTCCGAATCTGCATGACACAATTTCTCCAATTTTCATTGACATTTACGGAGAATCTTTTTTATGGAATATGGTTCGCAAGATGATGCGTGTTTTTGTTGATGTTGCCAGAGGCAAAATGGATTTGGATGAGGTTGAAAGGCTGCTGAATCCTGAAGATGATGAGTCAAGGGCTTATATTCGAGTTTTGGAAGCTGAATATCTGATTTTAATGGACATACAATATGACGGAATCAAGTTTAAGTATGATGAGTATGCCTGTGAGCGGTTCAGAAGAGCTTTGGTTGATTCATTGGATGACCTTCAAAAGAGATATGCAATTCGTGAATCAATGATAAAAAGTTTAAATGATATGATGATATAATATATATTGGTGTTAGTTAATGGGAAGAGTTTATGATATATTCGATAAATTTTCAATTATAAGCATTGCTATCGGATTGATTTTGGGAATCGTGCTTGCAGTCCATCATAATGATTCAAGTTTATGGATAAGATCAGTTCCTTACATTTTGATATTCGCTTTGGTGATGACCATAGCGCCTGTTTTCGCTACTCTGATGGATAACCTTAGATTTGGAAAAGGATTTCCTGTATCTGATCTCGTTGAGGCATTTTTCCTTAATGTTGCCATTATTGCTGTGTGCATGGCTTTTGGAGTTGTTATAGGATCATTTTTAACAGGTAATGTAATTTTAGATAATGGAAAGTTGCCTTCTTTGATTAATGTGGAATAATATCTCATTTTTTTTTTATTAATTTTCTCGTTTTTCAAAAAATTTTTTATGCTATCCTTTACAGATTTACTAATAAGTGATTATTATGAAGATAGCTACTATTTTAGGGACTAGGCCGGAAATTATTAAGATGGCTCCGATTATTGATGAGATTTCTCGTAGGGGTATTGATCAGATTGTTTTGCATACTGGTCAGCATTATGATGAGGAGATGTCTGATAATTTCTTTAGGGATTTGGAGATTCCTGCTCCGGATTATAATATTCATGTGGGTTCCGGTACTCATGGTAAGCAGACTGGTTTGATGATGGGTGGTATTGAGGAGATTTTGTTGGAAGAACGGCCTGATATTGTGCTTGTTCAGGGTGATACCAATGCTGTTCTTGCCGGTGCTCTGGTTGCTGCCAAGTTGCATATTGCGGTTGGTCATGTTGAGGCGGGTCTTCGGTCTTTTGACATGACTATGCCTGAGGAAATTAATCGTCGGGCTGCTGATGTTTGTTCTGTGATGTATTTTATTCCGACTGAGGAGTCTGCAATTAATCTTTTGGCTGAAGGGTTTTCAAGAAAGAATTTGCTGATTACTGGAAATACTGTTGTTGATGCTTGTTTCAGGCATTTGGAAATTGCGAAGAAAAAGGGATTTCAGGAAAAGGAGCTTGTTGATCTTGACATTGAAAACATGGACAATATTGTGACAAAGGAGCTTGTTGATCTTGACATTGAAAACATGGACAATATTGTGACCCTGACTATGCATAGGGCGGAAAATGTTGATGATGAAAAAAGGGTTACTGATATAATTGAAGCTCTTGGGGAAATGACTGACATGAACATCATCTTTCCGATTCATCCAAGAACAAAAAATACTCTGCAGAATTTCGGACTATTCGATGAGCTGAACAACATGCCCCATGTTCATATTGTAAAACCAATAGGATATCTTGACTTTTTGCAGTTGAATTCACTTTCAACTCTTGTTTTAACAGATTCAGGAGGTCTTCAGGAAGAAGCAATAACACTCGACATTCCTGCGCTTACTTTGCGATACAACGCCGAAAGACCGGAAACTGTGACTGCAGGGGGCAATATTCTTGTCGGGGCGGATAAAAATGCAATTCTTGAAAATGTTGATCGGATTGTGAACGATAAGG
>NZ_CADCJB010000051.1 GCF_902801725.1 uncultured Methanobrevibacter sp.
ACATCCTCATCCAAGCCCTTTTTGGGTGGTGTGACGGGCGGTGTGTGCAAGGAGCAGGGACGTATTCACCGCGCAATAGTGATACGCGATTACTACGCATTCCAGCTTCATGAGAACGAGTTACAGTCCTCAATCCGAACTACGACTAAGTTTAGAGGATTACCTCCACCTTTCGGTGTCGGAACCCATTGTCTCAGCCATTGTAGCCCGCGTGTTGCCCAGAGGATTCGGGGCATACGGACCTACCGTCGTCCACTCCTTCCTCCTATTTATCATAGGCGGTCCCCTTAGTGTGCCCATCATCCAAAAAAGGATAAGCTGGTAACTAAGGGCGTGGGTCTCGCTCGTTGCCTGACTTAACAGGACGCCTCACGGTACGAGCTGACGGCGGCCATGCACCTCCTCTCAGCTAGTCAAGCAAAGTCATCAACCTGGCTATCATACAGCTGTCGCCTCTGGTGAGATGTCCGGCGTTGAATCCAATTAAACCGCAGGCTCCACGCGTTGTGGTGCTCCCCCGCCAATTCCTTTAAGTTTCAGTCTTGCGACCGTACGGAGCAGCTCAAAGCCACCCCAACACCAAGTCCGCATCGTTTACAGTTAGGACTACCCGGGTATCTAATCCGGTTCGCGCCCCTAACTTTCGTCCCTCACCGTCAGAACCGTTCCAGTTAGACGCCTTCGCAACAGGCGGTCCTCCCAGGATTACAGAATTTCACCTCTACCCTGGGAGTACCTCTAACCTCTCCCGGTCTCAAGTCTAATAGTATCTCCAGCAATTCCCACAGTTAAGCTACAGGATTTCACCAGAGACTTATTAAACCGGCTACGGACGCTTTAGGCCCAATAAAAATTGTTACCACTAGAGCTGCCGGTGTTACCGCGGCGGCTGGCACCGGTCTTGCCCAGCTCTTATTCCAAAAGCTCTTTACACTAATGAAAAGCCATCCCGTTAAGAATGGCACTTGGGATCCCCCCGTCGCGATTTCTCACATTGCGGAGGTTTCGCGCCTGCTGCACCCCGTAGGGCCTGGAACCTTGTCTCAGGTTCCATCTCCGGGCTCTTGCTCTCACAACCCGTACCGATCAACGGCTTGGTAAGCCATTACCTAACCAACTACCTAATCGGCCGCAGACTCATCCTTAGGCGAAAAAACATTTAAACAAAAAACCATTACAGGAAAAATTGCCTATCCAGTATTATCCCCAGTTTCCCAGGGTTATCCCGGTCCTAAGGGTAGATTATCCACGTGTTACTGAGCCGTACGCCACGAGCCTAAACTCGTTCGACTTGCATGGCTTAATCGAATCCCAATAGCAGTAACATCTGCCAGGATCAAACAGAATTGAACTGCCAGGATCAAACAGAATTGAACACATAACAGACATAATATAAGTATAAAGTATTATGAAGTACGCTAAAAAAATATAGACGAGTAAAATACACTAAAATTTGATATAAAAGTTTCTATAATCAAATTTCACCACATCTACAAAACTTACATCATACCCGAAAAACTCAAGTACTCACAAAAGCACATTCATGTAATAATTAACATTTAATTAATACAATAAACATGATAAATTATAGCTACATGCGGAAAAGCAGTCATCATAGTCAAGATTGTAAATACAATAAGACTTAAACCAACGCCATAAAACACATAGCACATCTAATAGATAAGGAAATTATATTAACAAAATCAATTAAAAATTATTGCAATTAATATTTGAATAATAAAATACAAGCATAAAATTATAAAAATAGCATTATAATTATTATATGAACTTATATTTTTAAAAAAAATGATATTATAAAATATAGATATAAGATTTAATAAAAAGTTTCGCCATACCCCCATCAAACAATTAAGTATTACAAAAAATAAAATAATTAATACAATATTTGATATTATAAATATCCCAAGACATCGCCAACAGATAATATATAAAACTTTCTATCTAATTCAAATAATAATTACTTTATATATAGGTTAACCAAAGATATAATTGGTGATAAAATATGAAATTTGGTATAGAATTCGTACCTCAAATACCTTTAAAAGAACTCGTAAGATTAGTAAAAATAGCAGAAGATGTCGGTTTTGAATACGCATGGATCACTGACCACTACAACAACAAAAACGTATACGAAACCTTAGCATTAATTGCAGCTGAAACTGAAACCATTAAAATGGGTCCTGGTGTAACCAACCCATACGTAAGAAGCCCAGCAATTTCCGCTTCTGCAATCGCTACTATCGACGAAATTTCAGAAGGAAGAGCAACCTTCGGTATTGGTCCTGGTGACAAAGCAACATTCGATGCTTTAGGAATTGAATGGACTAAACCTGTATCCACTATCAAAGCAGCAATCGCTGACATTAACACCTTATTAGCAGGTGAAAAAACTGAAGCTGGAGCAGCTTTAGGTGGAGTTAAAAAAGTACAAGATGCAATCCCTATTTACATGGGTGCACAAGGACCTAAAATGTTAGAAACCGCTGGAGAAATCGCAGACGGTGTATTAATTAACGCTTCCAACCCTAAAGATTATGAAGCAGCTATGCCAATGATCAAAAAAGGTCTTGAAGCAGCTGGTGGAGACAAAGCATTCGACGTAGGTGCATACACTGCAACCTCTATCGGACCAGACTCAGACGCAGCTAAAAACGCAGCTAAAATTGTAGTTGCATTTATTGCAGCAGGTTCACCACCTCCAGTTATCGAAAGACACGGATTACCTGACGGATTCAACACCCAAATGGGTGAATTCTTAGCTAAAGGTGACTTCGGTGGAGCTATTGGTGCTGTAACCGATGAAGCACTCGACGCATTTTCCGTATGTGGTACTCCTGATGAGTTCATTCCAAAAATTGAAGGCTTAGCTGAAATGGGTGTAACTCAATACGTAGCAGGTTCCCCTGTTGGTAAAAACGTAGAAGAATCCATTAAATTATTAGGAGAAGTAATCGCAAGTTTCTAAACTTGCTACTTTCTTTCTTTTTTTATTTTTTTAAACCTTTACACACAACTTAATAACCAAACTACTTTTCAACAAAATTTTTAATTATAAAAAAATCTTAACTATATAATATTACATTTATTATATTGCAGGTATTATAATGGAAATTGAAAATTTATGTAAAGATATTAGACAAAGAGCTTTTGAGCGAAAAGATCCAAAAACCCCCGAGCAGGTTGGAGCAAGTTGGTACAATGACGATTTAACCTACAATGGCGTTTCAAAAACATTATTCATCATACTACCGACACCAGGTTGCGCCTGGGCACTTGGAGACAGCGGAGGATGCACAATGTGCAGCTACGTTTCCGACTGCACATTAGAACCGATTGACACAGAAACCATTTTAAGAATTTTCAATGAACACCTACAGAGACATCCGATAACAGAAGAAGACAAAATTTCAGTCAAGCTTTTTGCTTCAGGCAGTTTCCTGAACCCTTATGAACTTCCAAAGGATGCCCGTGATGAAATTTTAAAAACATTGGTCGAACTTGGAAACGTTACAGAAATAATCGTTGAATCAAGACCTGAATATGTAAAGGAAGATGTTCTTGATGAAATCTTTGAAATTATTGGAGACACATTATTTGAAGTGAGCATTGGCCTTGAAACATCAAATGATTATACAAGACTTAAAAAAATCAATAAGGGATTTACAAGGGATGACTTTGAAAATGCAGTTAAATTAATGCAGAAATTATCCGAAACTAAAGGATACAATTTGAAATCAAAAGCATACATCTTTGTTAAACCGATTCTAGTTTCAGAAGCTCAAGCGATTGAAGAAGCAATTGAAACTGCAAGATACTGCAATACAATAGGAGTAAACAGACTTTCATTTTGTCCTGCAACAATCCATGGAGGAACCGTCATTGAAAGGTTTTGGAGAAAAGGAGCATACCAACCGCCATGGATCTGGTCCTGCATTGAGATAATAAATACAGTTAGAGATGAACTGGACCTGCCCGCACTTATGGACACATCCGGATTCGGTTCAAGACGTGGCCCTTATAACTGCAAAAAATGCAATAAAGATTTAAAACATATGATAATTGCCAATAATTTGACACAAAGCAAAATAGAATATGAATGTGAATGTAAAAGCGAATGGCTGGCCGAAATCAAAAATTCGGATATGAATTCATCAACAGTTGAAATTAAACACATTCCATTATATTAACCTTTCTTAATTATATTCAAAACTAATTATTGAAAGCATTTCATATATATAGTGTAGTGGAAACAAGATTAAATTATGAAATGGACTACGTTAATGATAATGTCAACCCATTAAATTAAATCTAAAAAAGTAACTATTGTTTTTATCAACCATATCTTAATGTAAAACGATATGGAATAAAAAAATAAAAAAAAAGAAGTAGATATGAAAATTATCTACTTAACTTTTACAGTTGTTTTTATTGTGTCTTTAGCGTATGTTACTCCAACGAGGTAGGTTTTACCTTTTTTGAGATTTTTGATGAAGTTTTTGTTCCAAGTTTTTTGTGCAATTCCCAGTGCATTGGTTTTTGCTTTGTAGTTTTTGCCGTTGAACTTGAAGGTTATCCATTTGTTTTTGACCCATTTACCATTGATTTTGAGTCTTGCTTTCAAGGTAACTTTCTTGGCTGTCTTTTTAATAACTGCTTTTGTTGCCTTAAGTACATGATTTACGATTACTGTATTTTTAACAGATTTCCCATTGAAAGTGGTTATCATTGTGTACTTTTTAGGTGGCTGTGTTATTTTTATTTTAGCAAATCCATTTGCATTGGTTTTTACAATTGTGGATTTTCCGTTAATTGTGAACTTAACGCTTACTCCGGAAGCTGCCACTTTACCGTCAGCTGAGACAATTTTCACGGAGAAGTATTTTCCACCAGCATAATCAACCTTAATGTTTTTGTTTTGTGTGATTTTGCAGGTACTTGGATTTAATTTTACAGAAACACTATTATTGTAGGTTTCACCCTTGTATGTGGTTGTCACATCATATGTTCCTGGAACATCAGTTATTTTAACTTTAGCAATACCATCAGCATCAGTTATTGCTGCAGTTATTTTTCCATTGATTGTGAAATTGACAACCGCACCAGCACCGACAGCATGCCCATCAGCAGTTACAACTTTAACAGAGAAGTATGATTCACTACCATAATCAACAGTGATGTTTTCATTGTTGATGATTTTACTGTCATCAGCTACAGTATATACTTTTAAACATGCAATATAACCTAAGTCATAAGCATCTTGCCATGTTTTTCCGTCGAATGAAACATACGAAATGTTTTGAACATAATGAACCCTAGTATCCTCTAAGAGAAGGTATGGTACCCAATTTGATGTTATTTCTGCTTTGAAGACATCACCTTTTTTGATTGGCACATAACCATCTAATTTGATAGTGTGATAACCAACATATGGAGACACTCCTTCTTGAGTCAATTTTAATTCATCGTTTACAAAAATTTTGACTGTATAATTGACGCCACTCTCATTGAAGTATGTTCCAACACCCGCAATTAAATCATCATCCAATGCTTCAAAGACATTCCTATAACTTATAGTTCCATTACTTGACTCATAATTAGAAAGCCATGTAATATCATATTGATAGTTTTTATTGTATGGTACAGTATTTTCGATTATTGCAGTGGCAGCGTAATCGGTGACCTTGCCCAAATTATATGCCAAGAGTGATTTGTCATAATATGAAACATAGAGGTATCCTTTGTCTCCCCAGTCTGAACCATAACTGTTTTTGATAATCCATGCCCCATTACCTGGAGGGGTGATTAGGAATTTTTCTTTTGGGAAATTATCGTCCCAACCGATAATTGATACTTCATGGTTTGCACCTTCAGGCACATCGACATATTGTGCATAGGTTTCCGGATTATAATAAGGGACTTCCGCATCAAATGAAGATTGTCCGAAAAAGGACACATCCAGAGATCCGTATTTTAGGATTGCCAATTTAATCTGTGTACCGTTAGGGATTTCATTATTAGGTACGAATATCAGATCCTGAATATGAATGCTGTTATCGGTTACAATAGGCATTGTAATTTTACCCAGCTCATCATAAGTTTCGACATCATATGGAACTGTTCCAAGCCAGCTCAGTAAATAGCCTGCAGAAGCAAGATTGGCTCCACCTTCAAATACTTCCATAGCCCCATAAGGTGAATATTTCATCACTGTTTTCATGTTATTCATAGAAACGTTGAATGGAATTCCTGTAGCTTTTAATAACACTGATTCTAATGAACCTGTCATTCCGAATGTCCAACAGGCACCCATCCATCCTTGATTTTTAACGGATGAAACCCATCCCCAGTCACGCAAATCAAATTTAGCTGGAATAACATCAACATTAATGGTATTGTTAACCAGGGTCAACTGCATGCCTTCTCCAACCATTATTGTTGCATAGAATGTATTGTTGGTTGAAACAGTATCGTTATTTAATTCAGTGTTTTTATCTATAGTATATTTTTTAGTAAAGACACTGAAAACAGCATTTTTATTGTTTTTGAATGTTGAACCTTTAATGTTGAATGAGCTATCATATGCATATATTGCATTACCTTCACCTGCAAAATTATTGAAGAACCTGGAGTCGGTTATGTTTAGTGTAGAAATATCCGAGAATATTGCTCCACCATAGGTCGGATAACCTTCAATAACATCAACACCATTTGAATCGAAAGTACAGTTGTTGATTTCGGTTTCGGTAAATGAAAGATAGATTGCCCCTCCATTGAAGGTGGCGTGATTGTTAGTGAATTCTGAATTGCTTATCCAGAACTGTCCGCCCAATTGGACATATGCTCCACCAAAACCGGAAGAGACATCCTTAAATTTGGAACCGATTATTGTCGCATTACCCTGACTGTTCTGATATCCTGTAATATCTGCATATACCGCTCCGGCATTTCTGGAAGAGGTAGTGTTTATGAATTCACAATTCTTAATGTAGAGTTCACCGCCTTCCCTAAGGCTCATTGCACCTGCAGTGAGATTAGCTTTTAGATTAATGAATTTGGAATCGATTATTCTAATCTTGGAACCTACAAGATATATTGCCGGTGCATAGGTGGCTGTGGTATTGGCAAATGTAATGTTTTCGAGATAAAATCTTGCGTCTGTAGAGCCCATGACTTGACCCGCTTTGGCATATATTTTTGAAGTAAAGTATGAATTGTAAATATTCAGTTTTCCTTTTGAAACTACAATTGATGATCCGCCTTCACCAGCATAATTGTCAATGAATTTTGAATTGTTACAGTTAATTGTTACGTCTTCATAGATTGCTACAGCACCACCATTTTTACTTGCATAGTTGTTAATGAAAGTTACATTGTTCAATGTTAATGATTTGGTAGCATAGATTGCTCCACCTTTTTCTGCATTACCATTGATTAGGATTAAATCGTTTAATGTTACATTGTTTGCGGTAATGTTGAATATTCTTGATAGGTTTTTACCATCAATTGTGTGGCCGTTACCGTTGATGACAAAGTTGTCCCTGTCAATGAGAATTCCAGTGCTATTGTCTGTGCCGTTGTTGAATCCATAATCACAGTCTAAATCCAAATGGTTTTCAGTTGAATTTGTGATAGTTTCCTGCAATTTTGAAAGAGATGTATCTGCAACAGTATAGACTTTTAAACATACAATGTAGCCTGAGTCATAGGTATCTTTCATAGGTTCTCCGTCGAAGGATATGAATGAGAGATTTTGAGTGTAATGTTGTCTGGTATCGGTAAAGTTAAGGATTGGTGCACCATTTGAGGTTATTACTGCTTTGAAAACATCACCTTCTTTAATTGGTATGTATTCATTTAACTTGATTGTGTGGTAACCGTAGTATGGTGACACTCCGGTTTGGGTCAGTTTCAATTCGTCATTTACATAAATTTCGACTGTATAATCCACGCCTTCCTTATCGAAGTATGTTCCGACAGCTGCAATCAAATCATCGTCCAATGCTTCAAAAACATTCATGTAACTTACATTTTGATTGCCTGATTTGAACTCCATTCCCCACATGAAATCATATTGGTAGTTCTTATTGTACGGTTCGGCATTTTCAATTATTATTGAAGTGGCATAATTTGACACGTCTTTAGAGTTCATTAATGTCTTATCGTAATATGAAACATATAAAAATCCATTGTCTCCCCATGCTGTACCATAGCTGTTTTTTACAATCCATGCACCGTTGCCCGGAGGAGTGACTAGGAATTTTTCTTTTGGGAAGTTATCGTCCCATCCTACAATTGAAACTTCATGATTTGGATTTACAAATTCATAAGCATATTGTGCATAGGTTTCCGGATTATAATAAGGAGTTACATCATTATATGTGGCTTGCCCGTTAAAGGACACATCTATGGAACCGTATTTCATGATTGCCAATTTGAGCTGTGTGCCGTTTGGTATTTCAGTGTTAGGTGTGAACATCACATCCTGAACATGGATGTCATTCTGGGTTGTGATTACAGGTGAGATTTTTCCCATTTCATCATATGTATCCACATCCTGTGTGAATGCTCCAAGCCAGCTCAACAAATAACCTGCGGAAGCGATGTTAGCTCCACCTTCCACAAAAGGAGTTCCATAAATTGAATATTTCAGCATGGTATTTTGCATGTTGTTTTCTGAAAAATCAGTTGTGATATTTGCGGCTTTCAGTAATGCTGATTCCAGAGTACCGGTCATTCCGAATGTCCAGCAGGCACCCATCCAGCCTTGATCTTTAATGGATGAAACCCATCCGTAATCACGTAAATCAAAGCGTTCTGGAATGGTAGTGGTATTGGTATTGTTAAGCAATACCAATTGAATGCCTTGTCCAATCATTATTGTTGCATAATATGTATTGTTTGTTGAGATATTATCGTCATTAACAAAAACATTGCTTTTGTCTATATTTGATTCGACATCGAAAACAGTGTATATAGGGTTTGTATTGTTTTCAAATGTTGAATTTTTGATGTTGTATGATGTATCATATGCATAAATTGCATTACCTGCACTTGCCACATTATTGAAAAATTTAGAGTCTGTTATATTTAATGTACTCTTATCACTGAATATTGCACCACCATAGGTTGGATATCCTCCAATAATGCTGACGCCATTTGAATCAAAGGTACAATTATTGATTTCAGTATTTATATGTGAAAGATAAACTGCACCTCCATTATATTTAGCATGAGCGTTTATGAATTCTGTATTGTTTAACACTAAATCTCCACCCAATTGGACATATGCTCCACCAAATTCAGAATAGGTGTCCTTAAATTTGGTATCAATTATGGTCACTTTACCTGTAACATCATTTTCTCCAGCAACATCTGCTAAAATTGCTCCTCCATAGTAGCAATTGCACCTGCGGTAATATTGGCTTTTAAATCAATAAATTTGGAATTGACTATTGAAGCTTTAGAAGATTTAATATATGCTGCCGGAGTATAAGATGAAGTAATATTGGCAAAAGTAGTGTTTTCTATATAAGCTTCAGCATTTGAATCAAGGCAAATTTGAGAACCTTTAGCGAAAATTTTTGAGGTTATGTATGAATTGTAAAGTTTCGCTTCACTATTCACAACAAAAATTGCTGATCCACTTTCGGCATAATTATCAATAAATCTACAATTATTACAAATAAGGCTTGCACCTCCAGTAATTCCTATAGCTCCCCCGTCTTTGTTTGCATGATTGTTGATAAAAGTAACATTATTTAATGTTAGTGTTCCACCAACACGCATTCCACCACAATTCTGATAATTACCGTTGATTAAAATCAAATCGTTTAATGTTATATTATTTCCAGCAATAGAGAATATTCTTGATTGGTTGTTTCCGTCAATTGTACGGCCGTTACCGTTAAGGACAAAATTATCCTTCCCAATAACAATTCCGTTGCTGTCATCGGTTTGGTTGTTGAATTTATAGTCGTGAGTTAAATCCACAACATCCTTTACAGCTATTTCATCAGTCAGATTGGTGAATGAATCATCACTTGCTGTGTAGATGTCATTCTGAGCGGTTTCAAGAATATCCGAACTGTCGTCAGTTGTGATATCCTCCTGAACCGTTTCTAATATTTCTTTACTGTCATCTCCAATTGCATCTTCGGTGATGCTTTCTGCTGCACAGACCGCCCCCACCGACATTATCAAAATAAGCATGACAATCAAAATTTTTAAAGCTTTCATAAATTATCACAATTAAATATATATAAAAAGTCGATATATAAGCATGCTTATTTAATTTTGAGAAGTTTTAATGAAAATTATTTTAAAATGCTTGAAAAAAAATGAATTAACTTATAGATTGTAAAAAAAATAAGTGAAAAGTAGATATGAATTATCTACTTAACTTTAACAGTTGTTTTAATTCTGTCTTTTGCGTATGTTACTCCAACAGCATAGGTTTTACCTTTTTTAAGCTTGTTGATGACATTTTTGTTCCATGTTTTTTGTGCAATACCTTTTGCATTGGTTTTGACCTTGTAATTTTTTCCATAAAACCTAAATGTCATCCATTTTCCTTTTTGGAGTTTTCCATTAATTTTAAGGGTAGCTTTTAGGGTAAATTTCTTGGCTGTCTTTTTAACAGTAATTTTACTTGCTTTAATCACATGTTTTACAATTACAGTATTTTTAACTGATTTTCCGTTGAATGTGGTTGTCATGGTGTACTTCTTAGGAATATTAGTTATTTTGATTTTTGCTATTCCTTTTGCGTTGGTTTTTACAATTTTTGATTTTCCGTTGATTGTGAATTTGACACTGACACCGGAAGCGGCCACTTTACCGTCTTTTGAGACTATTTTTACGGAAAAGTATTTACCACCAGCATAATCCACTTTGATGTTTTTGTTACCTGTAATCTTACAAGTTTTTGTATTTAATTTTACGGTAACCTTATTTTTATAGGTTTCACCATTGTATGTGGTTGTCACATCATAAGTTCCCGGAACATTGTTTATTTTAACTTTAGCAATGCCATTAGCATCAGTTATTGCTTTAGTTGTTTTTCCATTGATTGTAATGTTAACAACTGCACCTGCACCAACACTGTGGCCGTCAGTGGTTGCAACTTGAACTGTGAAGTATGATCCACTGCCGTAGTCAACAGTGATGTCCTTATTGTTGATGATTTTACTGTCATCAGCAACAGTGTATACCTTCAAACATGCGACCGCATTTTCAGTATAACAATCTGTCCATGTCTCTCCATCATAAGAGAAAAATGAAATATTTCTACTATAATGCAGTCTTGTTTGTGTGAAATCAACACCCGGCATTGCATCTGAGGTCATTATTGCTTTAAAGACATCACCTTTTTTGATTGGAATGTATTTATCTAATTTGATAGTGTGATAACCAACATATGGAGATACTCCTTTCTGAGTTAATCTCAATTCGTCGTTTACATAAATTTCAACCTTATAGTTGACATCACTGCAGTTGAAGTATGTTCCGACAGCCGCAATCAAATCATCATCCAATGCCTCATAGACATTCATATAACTTATATTTTCATTACTTGGGACAAAAGCACCTGCCCATACAATATCATATTGATAATTCTTATTGTAAGTTATGGTATTTTCAAATATGATTGCAGTAGCTGATGAACCTATATTTCCAGATATATAGGGCAGGAGTGATTGGTCATAATATGAAACATATAAATATCCCTTGTCTCCATAGTCAGTTCCCCAGCTATTTTTAACAATCCATGCACCATCACCAGGTGGAGGAGTTAAGAACTTTTCTTTTGGAAAATTATCGTCCCACCCCACTATTGAAACCTCATGATTTGGCACTACAAATATGTCAACATACTGTGCATATGTTTCAGTATTATAATAAAGACTTACTTCATCATATCTTGATTGTCCATAATAAGACACATCTACAGAACCGTATTTCAAGATTGCTTCTTTAAGCTTTGTGCCGTTTGGTATCTCATTGTTAGGTATGAACATCAAATCCTGAACATGAATGTCCTGATTGGTTGTGATTAGAGGTGAAATTTTTCCCATTTCATCATAGGTATCTGCATCATGTGCGAATGCTCCAAGCCAACTCAACAGATAACTTACTGAATAAGTGTTGCCTCCGCCTTCATATATATTAGGAGAACCGTAAATTGAATATTTTATCATGGTGTTCTGCATGTTGTTTTCTGAAAAGTCGGTTGTGATGCCTGCAACTTTCAATAATGCTGATTCCAAGGCACCGGTCATTCCGAATGTCCAGCAGGACCCCATCCAGCCTTGAGCTTTAACTGATGATGTCCATCCCCAGTCACGTAAATCAAATCTGGCCGGAAGAGTGGTGACATTGATGGTGTTGTTAATCAAGGTTAATTGCATGCCCTCTCCAATTATTATTGTTGTAAATAATGTATTATTGGTTGAGATGTTGTTGTCATTGCTGAAAATGTTTGTTTCATCAATAATGGATTGTTTATCGAAAAATGTGTAAATAGGATTTGTATTGTTTTCAAATATTGAATTGGTAATTGTGTATGCTGAGTCATATGCATAAACCGCAGAACCTGCACTTGCATTGTTATTGAAGAATTTAGAACCGGAAATGTTATAGGTACCCATGTCCAGCAATATTGCACCCCCATAAGTCGGATAACCTTCAATAACATCAACTCCGTTTGAATCAAAAGTACAGTTATTGATTAGGCCGGTTACACCTGAAAGATAAACTGATCCTCCATTATAAGTAGCATGGCTGTTTATGAATTTTGTATTGTTTAAGGATAAATTTCCGCTTAATTGAAGGAATGCTCCACCAAATTCTGAACTGGTATTCTCGAATACCGTGTCAATTATTGTCACAGCACCCAAATAATCACCGTATAGAACATCTGCAAAAATTGCGCCTGCATTTTTAGAGGAAGTGGTGTTTATGAATTCACAATTTTTAACATATAACTCACCTCCCATCCTAACGCCTATTGCGCCTGAAGTAATATTGCCTCTTAAATTAATGAATTTTGAATTAATTATTGAAGTTTTGGAACTTCTAAGATACAATGCCGGTGAATAAGAAGAGGTACTGTTTGAAAAAGTAGTGTTTTCTATGTAAACTGTAGAGTTGGTAAGCACTGCAATTTGTGAATACTTGTTGAATATTTTTGAACTTAAATTAGCATTGTAAAGATTTAATACACCTTTCTCAACAAATATTGCTGAACCTGCTTCTGCATAATTGTCTATAAAATCGGAATTATCACTGGTAAGGATTACATTGCCATAGAGTCCTACAGCCCCTCCTTCTGTTTTTGCATAGTTGTCAATGAAAGTAACATTGTTCAATGTTAATGATCCGGTAGCATATATTGCTCCACCTTTTTCGGCATTACCTCCGGTTAAAATCAGATTGCTTAATGTTACATTGTTTGCGGTAATGTTGAATATTCTTGACTGGTTTTTCCCATCAATTGTGCAACCATTACCGTTAAGTATAAAATTATCCTTCCCAATAACAATTCCACTGCTGTCATCAGTCTCATTGTTGAATTTATAGTCGTGAGTTAAATCCACAACATCTCTACTTTTTATTTCATCAGTCAGATTGGTGAATGAATCCTCACTTGCTGTGTAGATGTCATTCTGAGCGGTTTCAAGGACATCCGAACTGTCATCGGTTGTGATATCCTCCTGAACCGTTTGTAATATTTCTTTGCTGTCATTGCTTATTGTATTGTCGGTGATGCTTTCTGCTGCGCAGACCGCCCCCGCCGACATTATCAAAATAAGCATGACAATCAAAATTTTCAAAGCCTTCATAAATTATCACAATTAAATATATTGAAAAGTAGATAATAAATTATCTACTTGACTTTAACAGTTGTTTTTATTGTGTCTTTTGCGTATGTTACTCCAACAGCATAGGTTTTACCTTTTTTAAGCTTGTTGATGACATTTTTGTTCCATGTTTTTTGTGCAATTCCCAGAGCGTTGGTTTTTGCTTTGTAGTTTTTGCCGTTGAACCTGAATGTTATCCATTTGTTTTTGACCCATTTGCCGTTGATTTTGAGTCTTGCCTTCAAGGTAAATTTTTTAGCTGTCTTTTTAACAGTAACTTTGCTTGCTTTAAGTACGTGTTTAACAGTAACAGTATTTTCGTAGGTTTTACCTTTGTATTTGGTTGTTATTGTGTATTTTTTAGGAATATCAGTTATTTTGATTTTGGCTATTCCATTGCTATCAGTTTTAACTGTAGTTGTTTTTTTGTTGATTGTGAAGGTGACTTTTGCACCTGCACCAACAGCATGACCGTCAGCAGTTACAACTTTAACAGAGAAATATTTGCCACCATTATAATCAACAGCAATATTCTTATTGTTTATGATTTTACTGTCATCAGCAACTGTGTAGACTTTCAGACATGCAATATATCCTAAGTCATAGGAATCTACCATGGATCCTCCATCGAAGGATATGAATGATGTATTTTGGGTGTAATGTGCCCTGCCATAAGTTAAGTTAACGGTTGGTGCGGCATTTGAAGTTATC
>NZ_CADCJB010000052.1 GCF_902801725.1 uncultured Methanobrevibacter sp.
TTTATAAGCCGTCCAGAATTGTTTTAGAATCATCTGTTTTTTGAAATTGTCTAAAGAATTCATTTTTGTTTTTCTGATTAAAAAATCCTCAAAATCGAAATAATTAATAAAATCTTTTTGATTTTCTTTTAATAGAGTTTTGCAATTGGCTATAAATGTGTTTATATCATCAAGTATTTCGTTAAATTTTTCAGTATATTCGTTTTTTACTAAATTTGACCAGAATATGGAATCTTTTTGATGATTATCTAAAAAAGTTTTAGAAACATTATGCCATTTGTCATGAATTATTGCATAGCCTAATGGAATATTTGTATCTATGAAGTAATTCATATTATCCTTTCCTTAAACTTTTGTGAATTTCGTACATTTCCTCTTCAGTGAAATCCCCTGTTGGTTGATAGATATCGCAATAGAACTGTGAGCGATATTTCCGGTACTGTTTTTTAAAATGGATTTTCAATGTTTCAAATTCTTCATCCGTAATCTTTAAGGATTTATTATAGAAATTCATATTTGTAGTAAATATCTCCATGAAAAAATCTAATAATTCTATAGCAATGTCGCAATGTCCAAAACTTGAATCAATAGAATTTTGTTCAACAATATATAGAATGTAGTCAGAAATTAAAAGAAAATAAATGTATTCATTGCATAATTTCAATTCTTTTAATTTGAAGGAAATTTCATCAAATTTTTTTTCCAATTCATCATATAATTTATAATTTGGGGTTTTGGTGGTTTTTTTAGATTCTACTTTAGCGAGGGATTTTAATTTGTCAAATCCTTCATTAATCATTTCTTTTATTTTTGGGATGATGTTTGAATCATAATCAATGGCTTGGTTTTCAGTCATATTGTCATACATCTTTTTTCACCTTCAAAAATTAAATAGATTTGGTTAGTAATTACTTTAATTTTAATTATATATAAATATTTTCTTTAATGGGTGTTTTTAAAGTTATTATTTAATTATTTGGGTTATTTTAAAGTTAATTTTTAAAATTGAAGTTATTTAATAAAATTGTTATGAATTTGTAAAATTGATTTGAATTCAATATTAAAAATCAGTTAAATGGTGTTGTGCTGTGATGAATTTAAAAAGATTGAAAAATAAAAAAAGAAGTTAAATAGATATGATTATCTATTTGATTAAGTCGGAATCAGATTGATCCAACCATTCGTTAACGATTTTTACTGCACAGAAGTTACCGCACATGGTACAGGTGTCTTCTTCTTCAGGAGGTCTTTGATCTCTTTTTGCACGTGCAGCTTCAGGGAACATTGCACAAGCATATTGTGCTTCCCAATCGAGAGTTTTTCTTGCTTCAGCCATTGCTAAATCTTGTGAACCATCGATTTGGCCGGTTGCCAAGTCTCCAGCGTAAGCTCCGATTTTGGTAGCTATTACTCCTTCCCTTACATCATCTGGGTTAGGAAGAGCAAGGTGTTCTGCAGGAGTTACGTAACAGATGAAGTCTGCTCCGGCTTTTGCTGAAGATGCTGCACCGATTGCAGACACGATGTGGTCGTAACCTGGTGCTACATCACATACAATAGGACCTAACATGTAGAAAGGAGCGTTGGAACACATTTTCTTTTGAATCATTACGTTTGTTGGAATTTCATTGATTGGGATGTGTCCTGGTCCTTCAATCATACATTGTACTCCAGCTTCACGGGACCTGTCGATTAATTCTCCTAAAATGATCAATTCTTGGATTTGAGCCCTGTCAGTTGAATCGGCAATGGACCCTGCTCTCATACCGTTAGCGAGTGAAAGAACAACATCATGTTCTTTTGCGATTTCTAAAACATAATCGAAGTTTTCGTATAATGGGTTTTCTTTTTCATTTTCAACAATCCATCCGGACATGAATGATCCTCCACGGGATACAAGTCCGGTTACACGGCCTTGTCTTTTGAGTCTGGTCAAGGTTTCAATATTGATACTACTGTGGATTGCCATAAAGTCAATACCGTCTTTTGCCTGTTTTTCGATGGTATTGAACAAGTCATCTTCAGTCATGTAAATTACAGATCCGTCTCTTCTGATACTTTCGATAGCTGCTTGATAGACAGGTACTGATCCTACAGGTAATGGGGACATATCCAATACTCTGTTTCTTATTACATCTAAGTCTCCGCCGATACTCAATTCCATTAAGCAGTCTGCACCGTTGTCAATTGCTATTTGTGCTTTTTGAACTTCTTCATCAAAGTTAACAATGTCTGTTGAGGTACCTACAGTTGCATTTACTTTAGTTCTTAATCCTGCACCGATACCTGATGCATCTATATCTCTGTTTACATTTCCTGGAATTACTATGGTTCCGTTAGCAACGGACCTTAAAATAAAATCTTCTGAAACACCTTCAATCTTTGCTACATGTTTCATTTCATCGGTTAATATACCTTTTTTTGCATCGCTAATTTGTGTCATCTTAAATCATTCCTCAATTAAGATTTATAACAGTCAAATTTAATTTAAATTATTCTCATAATTAATTGATAATCACTTATTTTAATTTAATACTATTTAAATTAATAGGATTATTGGCTTATTCTATTTATTTTGATTTATATAAAGTTTTTTTTAAAAAATAAGTTAAGTTTAATTTTTATACTCAAATTAAAGCAGTTTTGAGAAAAATAAAGTTCACTTTAAAAAATAGTAAAAAGAATAGATTTTAATAAAATCCATTCATTCTTTCAAACGCATCATCAAAACTAGGCATGTTGGTTTGACAGCCTTGCTGTTCAACAATAAATGATGATACTGAAGATGCAAATTTAGCTGATTCCTCTAGGGATTCTCCATTTAGGAATCTTGATAGGAATCCTGCTCTGTAGGAATCGCCAGCACCAGTTGGGTCAACAGCTTCTCTGGTTATCGCATCAATTATGATTTTGTCCTCGTTTGAGTAGATTTCGCTGCCTTTGGCTCCGCAGGTCTTAACAATTATTTTTGGACCTAATTCCCTGAGGCCGTCAAGGTCGATTTCAAGAGCCTGGAGAATTCTTTCGATTTCATGATGATTTCCAAAAAGAATTGTTGTGTTTTCGATAACATCTTTCAATTTTTTGGTGTCGTACATTCCTAAGTCTTGTCCAGGGTCAAATGAAACAAGCAAATCTTCCTCTTTTGCAGCTTCTGAACATTTCCAGTTAAAGTCAGGGTCTCCTGTTGCAAGATGCACTGCTTCTGCATTTTTTATTGCGGAAATAGGTACTTTGCTTTCTGCAAATTCACGGGCTGCTCCCCAATAGAAGTAACTGATTTGATCTTCATTATCGTCAGTCAGGACAAATGCGGTAGGTGTTGCTTCACCAGGCACTATAATTAATGATTCAGTATCAATACCTAAATTTTGCATATGTTCGTAATAGTCTGTTTTTTTAAAGTCTCCGCCAACTGCGGACACTAAAGAGGTTTTTAATCCTAAATTAGCTCCAACACATGCTACATTAGCTGCAGCTCCACCATTAAATGTTTTCATATTAGTTATTGGTGCTGAAAAGTTAGCTTTAGGAAATTCATGCACTCTAATTATATAATCATGAGCAGAGTGACCAATTGCTAGTAAATCTCTGTTTTTCGCCATAATATCGCCTTTTAATATTTCATTTTAATATTGGTTCTTATCATTATTTAATGTTTTGAAATATCATATAGGTAGACTATATGAAATTTCATGAGGTCATATGAGTGTAACTCATGTTATGTAAAACAAGTATGATTATTATTTTCCGAGAGCATTTGGAAAGTAATATTATATTAATGTGAATCCCTGCTTTTCAATGGCCTTTTGACCATCATTAAGAAGATATTCTATATATCTGTCTACTTCCGGCTTATCTTCATTAACTTTTATCAGGCTAATCACATGACGGGTATCAAATTTCAATATTTCATTTCCCTTAAAATAGCTGGCATTCAGGAAACTGTGTAAATTTTCAGAATTTTTAACCAATTTAAATGCATCGAATTGGGAATTTACAGTATTCTTTAAATGGTAGTCTATATCATAATGCTCTAAACTGCTCCAGGCAAGCCTTTGAGCTGAACCTTCAACATTTACAAAGTCAAGGCCTTCGAGGTCATTGATGCTTTTAATCTCTTCGCAGTCAGGGCTGGAAATCAAAACAAGATAGTCGTAGGCTATTGGTGTAAAATCAATATTCAATTCATAGGCAAGTAACGGATCATCCAGTGTCAATATGTCAACGGCACCTCTTTTTGCAAGTTCAAATGCGTCCTTGTCGCTGCTGCTGTAAATATTGATGTTGAACGGATGCCCTATGCTTTCCAGAAGACCGGAGCTTATGTGGCCTCCAGCTATGTTTATGCTGGATGTCTTTTCAATCTGAATCTGATATTTTCTGAACTCATTAAGAAGGTCAATGCCCTCTTCTGTTAGCAATGTGCCGTTTCCCACTTTCCGGGTAATTTTCACTCCCAGTTTTTCTTCAGCTTTGAGCAGTCTTCTGTTGAATACGGTATGGGATATGTTCAATTCTTTTGCAGATTGCCTTTGGGATTTTGTGCGTACAAGAGACTCCAAACTTTGAAACAACTTGTAATCGTATATTTTCCCATCAATTTCAAGACTTATCAATCCGTTGCTTTTAAATTTCATGGTAACCTATTTTTCAAGTAAATTTTTTTGGGGCTTGTTTTAATATTTTATTTTATGTATAAATTTGATTATTTAATTTTGCATAATTATTTATAAAATTGTATTCATAATATATTATAGTTAAGTATTGTTGGGAATTCGATAAAATGGAAATAATGAAAACTTCTATAAAGGCTATACTTGAAAATATTGAGAGTGCTCAAGAATTTTTAGATGAAAAAACAGTTGATGAATTCGAAAATATTATTATAAGCTCTAATAATATTTTTGTTACTGGAGCGGGTAGGTCTGGACTTGCTGCCAAAGCATTTGCAATGAGATTAATGCATTTAGGTTTAAGCTCCTATGTGGTAGGTGAAACTATTTCTCCTGCAATCAATGACGGTGACTGTATAGTTGCCATTTCCGGTTCAGGTGAAACTAACACTATCGTTTCAGCTGCAAAAATAGCTAAAACTAGAGGTTCTAAAGTATTGGCCGTTACTTCTTACCCTGAATCAACTTTAGGTCAATTGGCTGATGGATATATTTTCGTTAAGGGAAGAACTAAAAAGGAAGTTGATGACGAAAACTATATGAAACGTCAAATTCACGGAAATTATACTTCTCTAACTCCATTGGGCACAGCTTTCGAATTAACCACTTTAGTGTTCCTTGATGCAATCGTTTCTGAATTGATGGAAAAAATGGAACAAACAGAAAGCGATTTAAAAGCAAGACACACAGTATTGGAGTAATTAGAAAATTACTCTATTTTGATTATTATATATGTTGCATCTTTGGCCTCTCAAAAAGCCAACCAATGTGATATTTCCTTTTTTTGCAATATTATAACCTGAATTAGCGGGAGCTGCGTTTGATGCGAGTATTGGGACTCCTGCCCTTGTCATTTTTATAACCATGTCTGCAGGCATTCTTCCGCTGTATATTACATAGGACTGGGACAGGTCAAAATTGTGCATTAATCCGTAGCCTATCACCTTATCAACTGCAACATGGCGGCTGACGTCTTCCTTTACGATGAACTGGTTTTTGTAGACAATTCCCGCAACATGTGTTCCGCCTGTTGCCTGCCAGATTTCTGCATTATCCTTCAGCTCTTCAATTCTTGAAATCAATTCGCTTGCTTTAACCTGAAAATCAGATTCTACGGGATTTACTGTTTTTATTTTGCTTCTCCATCCTCCGGCAGAATCGGAACAGAGCACTGTTTCATTTGTCCTAAGCAGGGTATCATCTATTTCGGCATTGATCTGTGTTCCGTCAACTTTGATTTGTCTGATTGCATCCATTGAGTTTACCATGTTTTCATTGAACAGGTATCCTACTGCAAATTCTTCAAGTGAATCTTCGATTGCAGACAGGCTTCGACTTATGTCTCCATTAATTGTTAGTGTGATTGTTTCGTCCTTTACAACCTTTTCCTTTCCTTCGGTTGCCTTTCCGTTTTTATAATTTATTGCATCGATTTCTTCAATTTTCATTTGAAACTCCTCTATAATATATAATATAATAATATAGTAATATATTTAAATTTTGAAATATCCGATCATCAGTAAAATCTGAATTTACAGGATATTTTGAAGATGGTTAATATAGTGATATTGGCTAGATTTTCGAATCCATATAATTGTTATTTGGTATACTGGTTTTTGTCTGATTTTGGTTTTCCCTGAAATTTTTTATTCTTTAATAGAAATATAGGTATTTGTTCGTTATTATGCGAATTAATTTATTTTCTCTATTGTTGGTTGAATTGAAACGTCTTTACTAACGTAAAAAAAATCATTATATTTAAATATATGTTATGTAAATAATTTATATTCGATATTTTTAATTATCAATTAAAATACGTATTTTTTATTAAAATCAATTAAATTTATTTAGATTTTAAAATAAATGATTTTGTAGTGTTAATTTGATTAAAATAAGATGAAATTTTATTTATTTTAAAAAAAGATATAATTTTACGATATGTTATAATATTTATAATGATTTATCATTACAATTATATATAACTCTATTCTCCTATTTAAATATTTCTTCTTGACTCAGATAACAAACCCTTTTTATATATTAAGTCATATATTATTAATCATAATACTTTGAACGTTCTTATGGTGAGATTCATTAGTATTATAAAAAATTATAAAAAAAGGGATAAAGAGGTTGATAAAATGAGTTCATCTTTTAAAAGCCCAGTAGAAACTGCAAAAGCTATTTCTGCAACTGCTGGTGCTAAAAACTCTGCAAATATTGTTAATGTGATTTTGCTCTCTTTTTTAGCAGGAGCTTACATCGCATTTGGAGGTTTATTAGCTGAAGTCGCTAATGCAGGTATGGTCGCTGCTGGATTACCAATTGGTTTATCCAAATTTGTATTCGGTGCAGTGTTCCCTGTAGGTTTGATCATTGTTGTACTCGCTGGTTCTGAATTATTCACTGGTAACGTAATGTTCATGACCATCGGTGTATTAGACGGTACCGCTTCTATCGGCGGTCTCGCTAAAAATTGGGTATTAAGTTGGTTATTCAACTTCGTAGGTGCATTATTCGTTGCATACGTTCTTGCATTTATGGGAGGAATCATCACTTCTGACCCAGCTATCCAAGCTGGTGCAATTAAAGTAGCAACAGGTAAAGTCGGAATGTCTTTCGATGTTGCATTCATTAAAGCTATCGGTTGTAACTGGTTAGTATGTTTAGCTGTATGGTTAGCTAACGCATCTGACGATATCATCGGTAAAATCTTTGGTATCTGGTTCCCAATCATGGCTTTCGTAACTATCGGATTTGAGCACAGTGTTGCAAACATGTTCTTCATACCATTAGGTATGTTCTTAGGAGCTAAAGGTGTAACCTGGAGTACCATCATTGTTAATAACTTAATTCCAGTAACTCTCGGTAACATCGTTGGTGGTGCAATATTCGTAGCTTGTATCTATTGGTTTACCTACCTTAAAGAATAAGCTAGTAAATTTTCATGGAAAGAAGCTTTCTAAAGCTTCTTTTTCTATACTTTTTTATATATAATATATATTGGAGATTATAAAATGGTTGAGATAAAATACGTCCCAACAATCTGTCCATACTGTGGTACTGGTTGTGGACTCAACTTCGTTGTAAAAGACGGAAAAATTGTTGGTGTAGAACCTTTAAAAAGACACCCTGTAAACGAGGGTAAAGTATGTCCAAAAGGAAACTTTGGATACCAATTTATTAATAGGGAAGACAGATTAACTACTCCTTTAATAAAAGAAAACGGTGAATT
>NZ_CADCJB010000053.1 GCF_902801725.1 uncultured Methanobrevibacter sp.
AAAATAAATGAAAATTTGCAAAAAAATAAGAAAAATAATAAATATTAGGCTAAAAAATTTTTCGACGAAAAATCAAAAATCAATTTTGGCGGACACTCTGAACATAAAAAAAGAAAGAAACATTAGAAAGAATTTCAGAAAAAATCCCTTCTAAAAAACATTTAGGATACTCTTTTTGTCAAAAGATTAAATACGACATCAGTCAGCTTATTCATGGCCACAGTTACAAAGTCCCTTGACAGTATGAAGACAATTGCAAGTGATGCGACAACGGCAAATATCATGAATACCTTACCGTCGTTAATGTGTAACATCTTGTAGTTTACATAGATAATCTTTACCAGATAGACATGCAAAATATAAACGGCCATTGAATTTTGACCAATCTTTGTTATGAATGTATTTCTATTTGAAACAAAGTAATGCAATAACAGTGCAAAAGCAGTTCCTAAAAACAGAATGACTGCCCTACTAATAAATCCGAAATTGTTTGCATAATGTGAATTCATGGCAATTACCTTAAACGGGAATTGCAGAACTGCAAGATAACAACCGAGAATTACCAGAACAGCAATTAATACTACAATAACCTTTTTGCTGAAGATATTTGCTATTGAAGGATAGCTGTTTTGAATTTTGGCCGTGATGTCCTCATAGTAAAAACCGATGAGGAAGACAGGTGTGAATGCAAAGAACCTTGGAATTTCAAAGTAAGGCTCGAAATCGATGAATCCTATAAACAATGCCAAAATGACTGCAATTATTATAGGATACTTAAGCCTGTCATATATAGGCAATGCCATTTTCATAAAAAACAATACAATCAGGAACCATAGCGCAAATGTAGGCACTACAAACAGCTTCCATCCATAAGGTATACCTATTGCTATTGAAAAGAAAGTGTATACTATATTGAAATCAGATAGGGTATTATCAATCGCTTGAATGCTTTAATCGGTTGATCAGGACCGATTTTTGCGAAATATCCTGCTACAAAAAAGAATATCGGCAAATGAATTATATATAAAAAGTTATGTACCAGCTGGACATTATGGAACTTCTGAACAAAAAGCATATGCCCCAGGACAATAAAGAATATTGCGATTCCCCGCATATTGTCAAATTTATAAATTCTTTCCGTACTATTAATCATTTATTTAACACCATTTTAACTTTATACTTATTAATATATGTCCAATAGTTAATAAATATTTAAATTAAATTGTAAAAATGCCCCTATTCATTTTGCATTTTGCGAAAATCATCATATGACTGTGATTTCAGGATGTCCAAAAAGAATTTCCTTTTCACCGGCCCCAGGTTTTCAAGGTAATCATCATAGTATGGAGTAGTTTTGATGGCTTCGTAGTCCTTTTTTATTAGACTGTAAAGCTCCGGGCGGTATTTATCTTCAATGCCCATCAGAGCATAGCGGGGACCATTGACCTTAAATGCAATAAGGTCAAACTTATATTTTTCATACCATCCGTTTTCAATGAATATGTCCATCAGAATCTGACCTGCAGGAACTGTATCAAGGAATTTTGCGTCGACAGATTCTGTGATTGATCCGTCATGCTTTCTTCTAACATAGAGATGTTTCTTAATTATGGATATCCTTTCGGCTTTAAGGAAAGTATAAAAGAAGAATGGCATATCCTCAAAATAGATTCCCCCAGGAAACCTTGCATTAATTCTTTTTAAAAACTCGCCGTTGAATATCTTCTGGCATGCGCTTACTGATATATCGAAGAGGAAATTACTGCACTCATGAGGATTGAATACTCTGTCCTCAAAGCCATCATCGAAGCTGTTTAAATCAAACCAGTCGTTTTGGCTGTAGCTGCCGTTGAAGTATTTCATTATCTGAAAGATGGTGATGTCAGTATCTGATTTTTTGGCTTCCGCATAGGCAGTCTTTAATGCATCCATGCAAAACCAGTCGTCAGCATCCAAAAACATCACGTATTCTCCGCAGGCAATGTCAAGGCCCCTGTTTCTTGCCTGTCCGGGACCCTGGTTATTCTGGCTGATGACTCTTATTCTTTCATCATCATATGAACCAGCTATTCCTAACGTTTCGTCTGTTGAACCGTCATCTACAATAATCAGTTCAAAATCCTCCAGTGACTGGCTCAAAACCGATTCGATTGCCTTTTCAATATATTCCTGGCCGTTGAAAACAGGCATGATAATGGATATTCTAGTCATTGGATAATGTTATGTAGAAATTGTCTTAAATATTTGATTGAAAAATAAAAAAAGAAAAAGTGTATTCAACTAGAAGGTTTGGGTACCGCTAGTCGGCGTAAGGGATACACTTTTTGTGTCTAAAAGATTTGAATTGCTGTCATAAAGGTTGATTGTTGCATGATCTGGATAATATGCGTATGCATCTGCACTTTGCACTTCAAGATATCCGTCGGAGTGAACAGTAACAGGCACCATATTACCGTTATTCAAAGTGGAACCGTCCCTGCTGTACCATATCTGAAGAATAACGCTTTTGCCGGCATGTTCTTTACCTACATATATATGTGCATAGGTCAAATCACTCAGTTCACTGCCTGTCGAGAAGCTTCCACCCTGTATTTTCATTGCTGTTGATTGTGGTTTGGCCACTTTATCATTGCTTGACTGGGAGGAACTGGATTGTGATGAAGAGCCCTGGTCAGCCTGAGAAGCGGAATCTGATGCGCCGCTCTGGGAAGGTGAACTTTCCTGTGAGTGTGAACCGTTACCGAATCCCTGAAGATATATGAAAGCTCCCGCCAAAACCACAACCACTACAATCAATGCAACAATAATGATTTTGGAGTTGTCGGATTTTTTTTTTTACAAAATTTGGCTCCCTCGTTATTTTCGGCATTGCACTTAGGACATTTCATAAGAAAATAATACCTCACAACAATATTTCGATAATAATACTTTATCCACAATATTAAATAAACTTAATCTTAACATTCATATTCTTGCATTGCCACAGCGCTACGGATATATGAAACAAAAATATTAAACTGTTTTTTAATAGGATATTAATTTTATTATATGAATGGTTGATTAAAATGATAGTGATGTTAATGAAATTAATTAAAATAAGTGAAAAAATAAGAATTAGTGATGAAAAAGATATTGAATATCTTAATCATAGAATTTTCCAAGGAAATCCTTCATCCTCTGATTGTCTGATGAGAAAACCTCTTCAGGTGAACCTTCAACAACAATCACTCCGCCGTCCATAAAGATTATGCTGTCTGCAACATTACGGGCAAAAGCCATTTCGTGGGTAACGATAACCATTGTCATGTGCTCTGCTGCAAGCTCACGGATAACCTCCAGAATCTCCCCTGTCAGTTCAGGGTCAAGTGCGGATGTAGGTTCGTCGAAAAACAGTATGTCCGGATTCATGGCAAGGGCTCTTGCAATGGATACACGTTGTTGTTGTCCTCCGGAAAGTTCGCATGGATAAGCGTCTTCCTTGTCTTCAAGACCCATTTTCTTCAAAAGGTCTCGGGCATGATTGAATACTTCAGTTTTGTCCCTTTTCTGAACCTTTATCGGTGCATTGGTAATGTTTTTCATTACTGAATGATGCGGGAACAGGTTAAAGTTTTGGAAAACAAGACCGAAGGTTCCGTCAAAATTTATCTCGCCGCTGTCTTCCTGTTCAAGATCTGTTATGCATCTGAGCAATGTTGATTTTCCTGAACCGGACGGTCCGATAATTGCCAGTACCTCACCCTTTTCAACATTAAGAGAAATATCCTTTAGAACCACGTTATCATTAAAACTTTTTTTAAGATTTTTAACTTCAAGCAAACTCATAAATATTCCCCCTATTCATAATAATCAAGTCTATTTTCAATACGTTCCATTACGAATGCAACCAATATGTTGAATAAGTAATAGAATATACCTGCAACCATCAATGCAGCGATTGATGCATCTGCAGCCGCAATCTGCTTGGCGACTGTAAACATTTCAGGAATTGCAATAACAAATGAAAGTGAAGTATCTTTAACGAGCGTAATAACTTCATTAGTAATTGAAGGAAGAACCACTTTAATCACTTGAGGCAGTATGATTATGAAAAATGTTTCCAACCTGCTATATCCCAATACCTGAGCAGCTTCATATTGTCCGCTGTTTATAGATTCTATTCCACCTCTATAGATTTCAGCGAAATAAGCTGCATAGTTAATTGTAAATGCAATGATTACTGCAATGAATCTATAATCACTGGAAAGGGTCATTCCAAATAGGTAATAAGGTCCGAAAAATACTACAATCAGCTGGAGCATCAATGGAGTACCTCTCATGATGGAAATATAAATCTTTGCAATCCATCTGAGCGGTGAAAACCTGCTCATCCTTCCTCCGGCAACGACTAAACCGAGAGGAAGAGAGAATAGCAAGGTGAGCAGAAATATTTCTATGGAGGTAACCATACCTCCAAGCAACTGTTCAATTACTGTACTCAATATCATATAACTAATTCTCCCCTCATTTCACTAATCTATTTCGGTTGGATTAAGGCATCTTGAGAGATACCGTATTTTTGTGCAATTTTAGCGACAGTACCGTCTTTGAACATTTCATCCAAGGTGGTTTGTACTTTGTCTTTTAATGCATCATTGCCTTTTTTGAATCCTATACCATATTTTTCGGTTGTGATGGATTCATTCAATATTTTGAAGTCATCTGCAGAAGCGTTTTTGTTTTTAATGTCGTATTCTGCAACTCCAATATCCATAGCCACTGCATCACATGCACCTGATTCTAAGTCCATGAATGCTGTGTTATAGTCAGCTACTTCAGTCAAAGTAGCGAATTTGTCCTTGATTGTTTTGTTGTCTCCGTTAAGAGCAGCTAATGCTGATGAATCTTTTTGTGTTTCAACAGTTTTACCGGACAAATCACTGATTTTGTTAATGCTGGAATTGGATTTTACAACAAATATCTGTTTGTTGTCGAAATATGGGTTGGACCATAGGTAGTCGTTTTCCCTTCCGTCGATGGTGAATCCGTTCCAGATACAGTCAATGGATCCGGAGTTTAATTCAGCATCTTTTGCATCCCAATCAATTGGTTGAGCTTTGAAAGTCCAGTTGTTTCTTTTACAAACTTCTTTTGCTAAATCTAAGTCGAAACCAGTGTAGTTTCCACTTGCGTCCTTAAATCCGTAAGGCGGGAATTCTGCATCAAAACCGACGATGAAAGTGTTTTCGTCATTTGCGGTTTGGTTGCCGCTGCTTCCCCCTCCCAAAAAGTCAAAAAATCCTGCGCTTACACTACCTACCATCATTACTGATACTAGGAGCAAAACTAAAATAAAACCTATCTTTTTATTCATTTTAAAACACCAATAGTTATAACTATATAAGTAGATTAAATCTACAATATTATATTTATTTTTTACATATTTATGTATTTATATAACCGTCAGTGATTTTTTAATGATACAAATGGAAAAGTCATCTATGACTCTTGAAATGGTGATGCCTTCACAGTCATTGCGTTAGTATTTTGAGTTCTGTTGGGGACTGACAAATGAAAAATACTCAAAATCATAATTAAACAATTTTAATCAAAACAGAAGAATCTTTTTCATTGTTGTGGTTTTATTTCAAAAAAAGATAAAAGAGAGAAAAGTAATTGAGCGGGAATATCTCTATGAAGGTAACAATGCCTCCAGAAAGCTATTCACTTAGTGTACCCAATATAATATGACTAATTCTCTCCTCATTTCACCGATCTATTTAGGTTGGATTAAGGAATCTTGAGAGATACCGTATTTTTCTGCAATTTTAGCGACAGTACCATCTTTGAACATTTCATCCAAAGTGGTTTGTACTTTGTCTTTTAATGCATCATTGCCTTTTTTGAATCCTATACCATATTTTTCGGTTTTAATGGTTTCGTTCAATATCTTGAAGTCATCTGCAGAAGAATTGCTGTTTTTAATGTCGTATTCTGCAACTCCAATATCCATAGCCACTGCATCACATGAACCTGATTTCAAGTCTTTGAATGCTATGTCAAAGTCAGCTACTTCAGTCAAATTAGCAAATTTATCTTTTATGGTTTTGTTGTTTCCATTAAGAGCCTCTACCATTGTGGAATTTTTTTGTGTTTCAACAGTTTTACCTGACAAATCACTAACATTGTTAATGCTTGAATTGGATTTTACAACAAATACCTGCTTGTTTTCAAGATATGGGTTGGACCATGTGTAGTCGTTTTCCCTTCCATCAATTGTGAATCCGTTCCAGAAACAGTCAATAGCTCCTGAGTTTAATTCCTTATCTTTTGCATCCCATTCAGTTGGTTGAGCTTTGAAGGTCCAGTTGTTTCTTTTACAAACTTCTTTTGCTAAATCTAAGTCGAAACCAGTGTAGTTTCCACTTGCGTCCTTATATCCGAAAGGGGCTAGTGTTGGTTCAAAACCAACGACGAAAGTGTTGTTGTCATTTGCTGTTTGGTTGCCACTGCTTCCGCCTCCCAAAAAGTCAAAAAATCCTGCGCTTACACTACCTACCATCATTACTGATACTAGGAGCAAGACTAAAATAAAACCTATCTTTTTATTCATTTTAAAACTCCAAAAATTATATCATGTAGATTATATCTACAATTTAGCATATTATTTTTCACATATTTAAGTATTTATATATCTTTTTGGTGATACATATTGGAAAAGTCCTCAATGACTCTTGAAATGGCGATGCTTTCACAGTCCTTGACGTTAGTATTTTGGGTTCCATTGATGATTGATAAATAGAAATCTACAAGTTCATATCGCAATCCGTCTTCATCAAAACGGAAAAAATATTTTTCATTTTTGTTGGTGTTTTCAAATCTTATTTCAAAATATGTGGTCTTCCACCATGGTGAAGGTACATAGATGTAACCTTTAGTACCTGCAATAACCAGTTCACCTTCCTTTTTAACGCCAATACCTACATTGGCACAGGCTATTGCATCATCATACTGAATAAAGGCTTTGGTATATACATCAACTCCAGTTTCCTGGTCAAAATAAGGATAAAAATCAATGCTGTTATAATCTATGCCAAGCAGTTTGAAGATGGCAATTAGGGGATAGGTAATCAGTTCATTGACGCTTCCGCCACCAACGCTCAAGTCGTATTCCCTCAATGACTTGTCTGTGACCATCTTTGTGAATGTGGCGTCAACATCCCTTATGTTTCCTATTACTCCGCTTTTTGCATAGCTGATTAGTCTTTTGAATGCATGGGCGAATGCTGTTTTTATGGCCTCATAAATCACCACATCATTTTCTCTGGCCAGGTCAAAAAGTTCTCTTGTCTGGTTTTCGGTTAATGTAATAGGCTTTTCGCACAGCACATGCTTTTTTGCCATGATTGCCTTTTTTGCAAACTCATAATGGGTTGAATGAGGTGTTGCAATATAGACTGCATCCACCTTATCTAAAAAATCATCATAGTCAGTGGTGTAGTATTCCATGTCGTTTTCATCTGCAAACTCTCGGATATGTTCATCATTTCTTCCGAAAACAGCATCGAAATTGACTCCGCTTACATATTTGGATTCCCTGATCATTCGAACGGCAATCCTTCCCGAACCTACGCAACCAATATTAAGTATTCCATATTCCCTGTTCCTCAGCTGTGTGCTGGACACTCCTTTTGTCCTTTCGAGATATACCACTTCACAGTATTCCTTGAGGTAATCGAATTTTCCAGTCCAGTCCGAACCTATTACGAACTTGTCAACTCCATATTTTTGGATATCTTCGATTTTCTGTCCGTCATATTCCTCTACGATGATTTCATCAGCCAATCCGGAATTCTTTACATTTTCTATCCGTTCAACCAGGGATTGGGTAACGTTGAGCTTTCCCCTGCTTTTGTCATAGTGTTCGGAGGTCACGCCAACAATCAGATAGTCGCCCAATTGCCTGGCCCTCTTTAGGATATTGTAATGGCCTTCATGAAATAAATCAAAAGTTCCGTAGGTAATCACTTTCATAATTTATACTTATAGTTAATATTATAAATGTTTAATTGACATATTATATCACCAAATATGTTATGAGAATTAATTTTAAGTATTAAGAATTCGATATCAGTATGTAAAGGGAATAATATGAGTAAAAATTTTAAATTTTCAATTGTGATGGCAGTATATAATAATGAAAAATACCTGAATGAAGCCATTGACTCAATTATCAACCAAACATTAAATTTCAATTCAAACGTGCAGCTGATTTTAGTAGATGATGCAAGCACTGACAATTCAAAAGGGATATGCCTCAGCTACCAAAAGGAATATCCTAACAACATTACAGTAATTTCTCAAGAAAAGGCAGGCAGCTATTCAGCCCGCAATCTGGGACTGGATCATGCATGCGGAGAATATATCAACTTCATGGATGCCTATGATGTGCTTTCCAAGGATTGCCTTCAAGAAGTGCTTGACTTCTTTTCAAGAAATCCCCACGACGATTATGATTTTGTGGCATTGCCTGTTTTATTTTTTGACCGTGTCAATTCCAGCCATTACCTGAACTACAAGTTTGAAGAATGCAAGGGGGATGTTGCAGATGTCCTTGAATGGCCTGACTTTTATCAGAATTTTGCAAATTCCATTTTCATAATGCATTCTGCAATCGAATCAATCAGATTCAATGCCAATGCAAGCTATATGGAAGATATCCTTTTTGTAAACAGGATCCTTATTAATAAGGGCAAGTATGGTCTTGTGAAAAATGCAAAATATTTCTTCAGAAAGAGTTCCGACAGGAATGCCGCCAACAGAAATTCAAAGTACACCAGGCAGTACTACATCGAACGTTTAAAAAACGGCCATCTTGAACTTATAAAATCCTCCCTTGAAAGATACGGCAAGGTTCCCGCATTCATACAGAATGTCCTCTTATTCAATCTCAACAGAATAATTGAGATTAAAAACTTCAAAAAAAGCATTTCCAGGGCATTGGATAGTGATGAAATTGATGAGTTTTACTTACTTTTGGATGAAATCCTTTCCCATATGGACGTGGACGTCATTAAAGCTCATCGCTCAATTTCAAGCAATATCAAAAAATTTCTGATATTTCTAAAAAACAGGGAATTCCACAGCGAAACAAAGGGAAGGCTTGTGCTTTTAAAGTCCGGTGAAACAACCTTAAGAAAACTGAACTCAATCAAAATAATTCTCGACATCATCGAGCTGAAGAACGGATTTTTAAACATTACAGGATCTTATGCAAGCATCTGCGACAGCAGATATATCCGAATAAAAGCAATCAAAAACTCAAACGGGAAAAAAAGCGAATTCGAATCCACATATTACAATTATGACAAGACCCCGCGCAGGACTCAGGAAGTATTGGGCTTTCCATGGTTTTTCTTCTATACCTTTGACTTGAAGATTCCGATAGCCGAAGATGAAACGGCCAGCATAGAATTCAAGGTAATATTCAATGAAAACGATGAGGACATTGCCATGAACGGACATATCATGTTCCGGCCGTATGCAAACATGTCAGAGGAAAACCCATATTTCGTCAAGGACTCAAAAATCATATCCTTTGAAGACGACAGGTTATATGTGGATGACTATTCGTTGAACAGCATGATTAAACATGAAATCGCCACTCTCAGAAATATTCTGGGCGAATTTTCATCAGTTACACTGACTGCCGCACTCTACAGGATAGCATATATCCCCTTGTTTATACTGATGGGGAATAAAAAGATCTGGATATATACCGACAGAAGAAACCAGAGCGGAGACAACGGAGAACATCTCTTCAGCTATTCCATCCAGCAGGACGATTCAGTCAAAAAGTATTTTGCAATAAAATCAGACTGCGCAGACTATAAAAGATTGAAAAAGACATACGGCAACAGGATTTTAAGATTCGGTTCTGCAAAACATAAGCTTCTCCACCTTCTTGCGGAAAAGGTCATTTCATCACATCCTGCAATAAACATCTTCAATCCTTTCCTAAAGGATGATGACACCATCAGGAACAATGACCTCAATCTATATACGGGACTCATAACTTCACAGGTATATTTCCTACAGCACGGAATTCCAAAATATGCAATGCCAAACTGGCTCAGGAAATACGACCACAATATTGCCCTGCTTCTGGCAGTTTCACAACAGGACTATGATTCATATGTGAAATACTACAATTACGATGAGGAAATCATCCAGATTTTGGGATATCCAAGATATGACTATCTGACAAATGAAAATCTTAAAAAGCAGATTGTAATCATATTCTCCTGGAGACACAAGATAAAAACCAAGGAATCCCTTCTCAAATCGGAATATTTCGCAAGAATCAACAATCTGATAAACAACGAAAGGTTTATCGAGACTGCAAGACAATACGGCTATGAAATTATCGTGAAGATGCATCCTATGATGGTCCAACACATTGATCTTTTCGACAAAAACGAGTACGTAACCTTTGATGAGGCCACAACATACCATGAGCTCATCTGCGATTCAGCGCTTATGATAACCGATTATTCATCTGTTGCCTTTGATTTTGCATTTCTAAAAAAACCTGTCATATATTATCAGTATGGTGAC
>NZ_CADCJB010000054.1 GCF_902801725.1 uncultured Methanobrevibacter sp.
TCAGTTCCCATATCTAAAGCACCTGCACCATTGGCACGGCAATCTATAAAATCACATTTAAACAAATTAGTATCTTTATCACAGATAACAGCACCTGCACCATCAGCAGAACAGTTTATGAAACTGCAGTAAGAAATGTTGTAATTGGAACACCACATTGCACCACCACCTCCGGTAGTAGAGCAATTAATGAATTTGCTATTATGAATTGAACCCTTATATGGACCTCCCCAAATTGTTGAACCGGCATTTCCGGTTGAATAGCAGTCCCTGAATTCACAGTCATTTATCGCAATAATGATTTCATCATGGGTATAAATAGCACTGCCGCCTTCAGCAGAAAAACAGTTTATGAATCTGCAATCGGAAAGTGTACCATTGGTATGAATTACCATTGCACCTCCAGCATGTTCGGCAGAACAATCAATGAAATTACAGTCTGAAATATTAAAATCAGAACAACCCATTTCCAAAACTCCTGCAAAATCGTTGGAATGACACTTTACAAAAGTACAATTCAATATTTTTGATGCCTCACCTCCTAATGATATGGCACCACCATTACCATTGGAAAGACAGTTTTCAAAGATACAATCTTGAATTTCTCCCCGGTCACCCCACCAGTCTATAGCACCTGCATAAGTATTGGAGAATGAATTTGCAAAATTGATGTTTTTAAGTGAAACTCCATTTACAGAAACGGCAAATATCCTTGACATGTTCACACCGTCAATCTTGTGTCCCTGTCCATTAATGGTCAATCTCTTGTTTATATCAATTCCGTTGATAAAGTTATAATCTGTTGTATTGCTGTAGACGTAATCCTTATCCAGCTTGATTTCACTATTTTTCGCACTGTTTACTATTATCTCATTCAAATCACTGAAAGTTCCTGATGAATTTCCATCGGACAATATTTCCGAGTCCTTACTAATCTCCAACGATTCATCAGGACTTTCTTCCATTATAGAATAATCCTCATCAATCATTAGAGAATCCGAAGTTGCATTTGTATCGCTTGCGTTGACTGCTCCTAAAGTTAGAATTGCAAGCATTATGCAACAAATCAATATGACCTTTTTCATAAAACTTTACTCCTTAAATTATATAATTTATAATTATTTCAAAAATAGCATATATAATTATCTTATTTCTTTTAAAAAAGATATACGATGAAAGTGAAAGCTTTATAGTAAAAAATGAACTGAATACTAAACACTGATTAATGAAATGTTCTTAAATCAACAGTTTTTCAAAAGCAATTATTGAACCTGCAAAATTTCACTATCACACCAAATGTAAAAAAATATTTTCAAAAAAATTTATATATATAAAATAACTATTGTTATATATCAGGCATTGTGGCAAAAATCAATCACCAAAATTAAAATTAACAACAAATATTAATTCAAAAAAATGAACAAAATATGACAATAACATTTAATACAATGTTAATTATTAATATTATATTAGTAAAGAAATGGATTTGAAAAAATGACAGAAACTATAAAAATATTAACAATACAAGACGTATCATGTTACGGTCAGTGCTCAATAACTGTCGCACTACCAATAATCTCCGCTTTCGGAATAGAAACAGCAGTATTACCTTCCGCAATTTTATCAACACATACAGCAGGATTTACAGATTACACTGTAAGGGATTTGACAGATGATTTGCCTGCAATTAAAGAACATTGGGAAAAAGAAGGAATATATTTTGATGCGATATATACTGGATTTATAGGATCAATTGAACAGTTCGATTACATTATAGACATCATCAATTCAAGACTTAAACCTGACGGACTTGTTTTTGTTGACCCTGCCATGGCAGATCATGGTGAATTTTACAACGGATTTGACCAGGATTTCGCAGATAAAATGGGAGAACTATGTAAAATAGGTGATTATGTCCTTCCAAATACAACAGAAGCCTGTTATTTATTACACAAACCTTGGAAAGAAGAATTTACAAAAGAAGAAATGCTTGAAATGGCAAGCGAGCTTTCAGCATTCACAAAAAAACATGTCATCTTGAAAGGTGACACACACAAAGAAGGCAAATTGGGAATGATTGTTTTGGATAAAGACGAATCTTCAGAAGGGGAATTTGTATACAATGACAAGATTGACTATGTATCCCACGGAACCGGCGATGTCTTTGCCTCATCCTTTGTGGGAGCAACATTGAATGGTAAATCAACATCTTCTGCTGCAAAAATTGCTGGAGAATTTACCAAAAAAGCAATTGAAGAAACAGTTGACGACCCTACACATGGCTACGGAGTTAAATTCGAAAGAGTTATTCCTAGCATACAGGAATTATTGAATTCCAACGAATAATCATATGTTCTTGAGGCAACTGCCTCAAACATTAACATTTCTTTTTTTTACCTAAAAATCATCCAAGATTTCCTCAAGTTCATCCTCATCGACCAAACCTGATTTCAAATCATCCAAATCATAACCCAATTCATCCAATGCATCTACAACATCATCAGCATCATATTCAAAACCGTTGATTGAGATTATCCCATCATCTGAAAATTCTTCATCTGAAGAACTGTCATTTATAATATAGCTACAGTCAGGACAGTATGGTTCGCCGGCATCTATCCAAGACCCACATCTAGGACATATTCCCATTTAAATCACCTCTAATTAATACAAACCCTTGTTAATAATATTTAAAGCAGTTACTCCTGCTTTAAGTCTTGACAATCCCTCTTCCAATAACTTTTGAGGACATGCTATATTCATCCTCAGGAAGTTATCTCCACATTGGCCAAAATCGATTCCTGCAGATAAGAACAGCCCCTGATTTGTTCTTAAAAATTCACCCAACACTTTGGATGGGACTTTTAGAGCAGAACAATCAAGCCATAGCAGATATGTTGCATCACATTCAACCATTTTTATTACAGGCAGTTCATTTTCCAAATATTCCTTAACAATTTTCTTATTTTCATATAAAACTTCTTTCAGCTCTTCCAGCCATCCTTCAGATTCATTATAGGCAGACATTACTGCAGATACTGCAAATACGTTGCATGAATCAGAGTTATCAATATGCATTTGAGTTTTAATAGATTCCAATAACTTCCTGTTTTTTGTATGGACAATAGAGCTTTGAAATCCTGCGATATTGAATGATTTTGAAGGGGACAGACAGGTTATAACATTATTTGAACAGGATACTGTTTCAAAGGGAGTGTATTTGATTCCAGGATCTGTCAAATCACAGTGGATTTCATCAGATATCAAAATAACATCATGCTTTGTACATAACTTATCAATTTTAGCCAAATCTTCAACAGACCAAATCTTTCCAATCGGATTGTGGGGATTGCAAAGTATCATCATTTTGACTTTTGACAATTTTTCATCCAAATCATCAAAATCAATCCGATATTTTCCGTTTTCATAAACCAGCTCGTTTTCCAGGACTTTGCGGTTGTTATCCTCTATAACATAATAAAATACGTGATAAACAGGAGATTGGATTAATATCTCATCTCCTACATCAGTCAGGCATCTAATCATTGAAGATATTGAAGGCATTACTCCTATCGAATATGCCATATCATCCCGTGACATTTTGAAGTCATATCTTCTGTCCCACCAGCTGATATAAGCTTCAAACAACTCATCAAAAACAACAGAATACCCATATATTGGATGATTAGCTCTCTTCAAAATGGCCTTTTGAATAGCCGGCGCAACCTTAAAGTCCATATCGGCTACCCACATAGGCAAATCATCATCAAAATAATCCCATTTTAGAGAATTTGTACCTTTACGGTCAATTACACTTTCAAAATCATGTTCAGTATTTTTCATAGTGGATTCTTTCCTCATCAAATTTGTCCATGAATTTATTTTCCCATCCTTCCGCAGGATAACCAATTGTAATGATACAATACGGTTTGGTTTCTGTTATGTCATCTATTCCAATGATTTCACCAATTTTTGCCATCCTCTCTTCTTCAGGTGCAACACCATTCCATAATCCACCTAAACCAAGGTTAACCGCTTCAAGCAACATGTTTTCTGCAGCAGCACCCATATCCTGCTGCCAAACTGTTTTATAGAATGCCCTTTCAATGTTTGCTACAAGAACAATAGCTACAGGAGCATCAGTTACTCTAGGCTTGATTTCACCCAATTTTGCAAGAGTTTCCTTGTCTTTGACAACTACAAACTCCCATGGCTCAGCCCCTAGCCTTGATCCTGGTGCCTGCATTCCTGCCTTTAGGATTTTTAGGATATCATCATCACTAACTTCTCTGTCTTCATATTGCCTAATACTTCTTCTTGTTCTGATTATTTCTTCAAATTCCATATTCTTAAATAATATCTTCATCATATAAATAATTAAATTAACTAAATGGAGGTAAACACATGGAAGTTAACAAAATGGCAGGAATACTATCCATAATCTTAGGATTGATTTTTATAATATTTCCCATGTTCTCCGCAGGACTGATTTCCCTAATTGTAGGTTTAAGTTTATTGTTCTTCGGTATTTCAGTCACATTTATGGGCTTCAACATGAAAAACCAGATAGATCACCTTCCGACAGCCACAATTATTATCGGAATTTTAGCAATCATTTTTGGATTCCTATTCCTATTCTACATTGATGCATTATCCTTTTTGACAGGTATCCAATTCTTCCTAGTTGGATTTATCATGATTATATTCGGAATAAACGGATTATTATCCAAAATGACCAAATTCTCTTCATTTACATCAATACTTGTCCTGTTGATGGGAATCATTTCAATTTTCCTTGGAATATTTGCAGCAAACAATCCTATATACGTAGCAATCATTATTGGTATTGTCCTAATTATAGAAGGTATTGCATTAGTATTAGATTAAGACTTGGTTAACAAAAAAAAGAAACCAAACCATTGACCATCAAATTATTAACCAAGCCGAGATTCGAATCTGGTTAATACTTTGATTTTAATTTTTGTTAAAAATAGTGGAAGTGCGAAAAATCACATTCGCACACTTCCAAATCATTTAAATATCTGATTCTTCACTTTTTCTGAAGCCGATTTTATTTTCACTGCAATATTCATCTACTGCATTTACAATTTCTAAAATGTCTTCATCCCTATACTCATTTTTAAAATAGAACAAAACTGGTTGTGCATTGGTGTAAACAGTTAAAATTAAATATTCATTACCTGAAACCCTGACATCCAGAGTGTTGTAAATTTTAATCGATTGGATTATATCATTTTTGGCTTTCTGAACTGAAGTCTCATTTCCGATTGATTTTATATCAGTGCGTTGATATTTATCTTGCAATTTAATCAGCTTATCCTCATCAGTCGGAATATCCCTCTCAGGCTCAATGTCAACCAATTTTTCTTTGAATAATTGAGCATTGCGCAATTTTTCCTGAATTTCAGCCAATTCCCTTTCCAGATGTTTTTCGTCTTCCAAAAGTGAGTTTATGAATGCATCACTGCTGTTGTTGAAGTTTTCATATATTTCCAGCACATCTCTTGGAGACAATAATGAATATTTTTTGAAAAATTCTTTGGTATGAGGTTTTACACGAATGCTTAAAGGTTTTAAATTTTCTTTTCTTGATTTAGATGCATTTTCAAAGAATTCATCTGCAAAATCATTGCTTCTTTTGTGTAATGCCCTCATTTTAGATGTAAACATTCTTTCGAAATCTTCACGAGACATATCTTCAGGGAAATTGAATTCAAATTCACCAGGAGTGTATGATCCCCCAAATCTTTCATTTCCGAATACAAATTTTTTATGATGGTTTTTATTTTCTTGGTTTTTCATTTTATCACATCTATTTTGTATTACAAAATTGTTTTTTGTATACAAATAAATATGTGGAAGAAGTAGTATATAAATGTTTGTATTCATTTTTAAAAAATGTATACACAAAAAATTTTAAAAAAAATAGCCAAATCATTTGCTCAATTCAGCACCGATTTCAAAAGCTTTTTCCAAATCTTTTGGAAACTGCAAAATCCATTGTTTTTCCTTAAGCTCTTGTGAAAAACCAGCCATATTAAATTTAGAGTAATCACTTACTTGTATTGTATCACAAACAGGATAAGATACTATTTCTCCATTCAAAAATGAAAACAAATACTCAGTAGTTGCCAAACTATCCTTCATGGAACTCTCATAGAACTCCAGAGGGGCGTTCATGGTATAAAATATTCCAACATTCACCTTGCCTGTAAAATAGCTTGATCCGTCATCATATGACATTACGCAGAAAATCAACCTTTCCACCAATGCCCTGAATTCACTTGTTGGCTGTCCAAAGTAAATCGGAGAACCTATGAGCAAAGCATCAGCATCCAAAATCTTTTCAATCAGTGGCTGGAGGTCATCTCTCCAATAACATTTGCCTTTTGTTTTCTCCTTCAGCTTGCATGCAAGACAACTCCTGCAACCAGTAAAAACCAAATCATACAAATTAACATATTCTGTTTCAGCCCCAGCAGATTCAGCACCTTTTTGGGCAGACTGCATGATTTCGGCAGTGTTCCATTTCTTTCTTGGACTAGCATTGATTACAATTGTTTTCATACTCTCACCATTATATAAAAAAATAGTTAAAGTGTGAAAAAACACACTAAAATTTAAAAAAGTTATTTTTTAGCTTCGATGACTGTTTTTCCATTCATGTAAGGGACTAGCACTTCAGGAATTTTAACACTGCCATCAGCTTGTTGATAGTTTTCTAAAATACAGCACATTGTTCTTTCAGTAGCTATTGCAGTACTGTTCAAGGTATGCAATGTTTGGGCATCTCCAGAACCTGCCCTTCCGAAACGTGTTTTGGTTTTGCGTGCCTGATAATCCTTACAGTTTGTGCATGAAACCAATTCACGAAATGCGCCTGAACCTGGGAACCATGCCTCAAGATCATACTTGATTGCTGCATTATCATTCAATGCTGAGGACACAATAGCTATAATCTGATATGGAAGTCCCAATTTCTGATATATTCTTTCGGTCACTTCCATCAGGTGGTCATGCTGGTTTCTTGAGTCTTCAGGTGTCGAATATATGAACTGTTCGATTTTCTCAAATTGATGAACTCTGAATATTCCTAAGGTATCCTTTCCGTGAGATCCTGCCTCTTTTCTAAAACAGGTTGAAAGTGCACAGTATCTCAATGGCAAATCTTCAGGATTTATTATTTCATCCCTGTGGAGTGCCGCCAAAGTCTGTTCGGCAGTTGCAATAAGATACATATCCTCGTTTTCAACTTTGTATAATGTCTCTTCAAACTCACCGAGTTCGGATGTTTCCGCTGCAACTTCCCCTTTTACAAAGAACGGTGTTTGCATTGGAATGTAACCTTCTGATTCAAGTTCTGATAGTGCAAACTGAATTAATGCAAGGTTTAAATGCAAGATATCACGTTTCAAGTAGTAAAATCTTGCGCCTGAAATTTCAGCGGCAGTTTCAAGGTCGGCACCGTCAATCTTATTAATCAAATCAACATGATTTAATGCTTCAAAATCAAATTCAGGTTTTTCGCCGTAGGTTCGTACAACCACATTGTCATCTTCAGTGTCCGAAATAGGCACATCCTCATCGATGATGTTTCCTACTTTGTATCTGTAGTCATCACGAAGTTTAAGGCATTCCGCATTTTTTGCA
>NZ_CADCJB010000055.1 GCF_902801725.1 uncultured Methanobrevibacter sp.
ATAAATTCCATCAACATCGATGATGACGACATTAACGGCCTGATTCAAAATGGATTAAAAGAAATCAAGCTGAAAAACGATATTGAATTAACCGAAACAATTAATATTAACGTCGACAACATCACAATTGATGGGGACGGCCATTCAATCGATGCCTATGAAAAACAGGCATTGAATATCACTTCAAACAACATCACACTAAAAAACATTACCTTTAAAAATGCCCATTCAAGCAATCCCGGAGGAGCCATCTTCAACTTAAAGGGACTTGTAAAAATCATTGACTGTAGTTTTATAGGCAACCATACCGACAGCAATAATGGCGGGGCAATTTATAATGAAAACGGCAAGGTATTCATTGACAGCAGTGATTTTATACACAATTCAGCCAGATTTGGAGGGGCAATATATAACAAAGGCACATTAAAAATGATATTTACCAATTTTTCAGACAACGTCTCTTCAAAGGGATTATCAATTTTTAACACTTCCGACTTAATTCTGGAAACATGCAATTTCAAAAGAAAGGATGATACGAAGAATTTTGAAATCTACAACAGGGGAATCATCAGCATCGAGAGTTTTCAAAAGGAAGTGATTCAAAAGATAACTGAGGGAGGATTTGTCCATATTCACTCAAAAGATACAAAACCGTTTAGATATCTCAATGATTTAATTGAAAGCGGCAAAAAAGAAATCATACTGGATTACGACATATGTTTTGATGATGAAGAGAAAATCCGTATCGATGAAGACGATGTAAAAATAGATGGTGCTGGACACAGAATTGACGGAATGGGAAAATCAAACATCCTTGAAATTACAGGAAATAACGTCCACCTGTCAAACATTAACTTCAGAAATGGATCATGCCCCAGCGGAGGCGCAATAATAAACAAAGGCGAATCATTAAAGTTACTCAATTGCACTTTTGATTGGAATATTTCAAATAATGGAGGAGCCATCAGAAACGATGCATCAATTGATATTCAGGATTGCAATTTTGAGAAAAATATTGCAAACAAGGACAGCGGAGGAGCAATTGAAAACAACGGAGATTTGACAGCAACAGATTGTAAGTTTATGGAAAATTATGCCATGAAGAATGGTGGTGCCATCAACAATAATGGAAATATGGACTTAATCAATTCCTGTTTTAAATCAAACATTGCAGAAAACGGAGCTTCAATTGAAAACAATGAAAAATCCATGCTTTTCAAATGTAACTTTAATGAAAACAAGGCATTTAATCAGGGAAGCATCATACATAATGCAGGTTGTATTACAATGAGAAATTGCGAATCATTCAACAATATCTCAAACAGATATTCAAATATAATTTTCCAAAATGATGATGAAAACTGCATATTAAATATCGAAAAGTGCATGTTTGCAAGAGACCGCTTCAATAACAATCTGATATTTATTGAAAATGGCTCATCCATTATAAAATCAACCAAATTCATAGTCAACAAGGAACATGAAAACTCATACATTATCTATAACGAAAATGCAACTGTTGAAATCGAAAAGCTGGAATTTGAAAACGTTGACCAAAAAACTGTATACAACGACAATTTTCTGGAAATTGAAAAAGACATGGAAAAATATGTTGAATCAGGCAAAAACGGCAAACCTTTAAAATATAAATCTAATTAGTTACTAATATTATTTTGGATGTGATGAAAATTTCACTTAAAGACACCAGACACTGGATAGAAGACAAAACAGAAAAAGTACTGTTTGCAAGCAGATGGATTTTATCTCCAATGTACATCCTGTTAATTGTAGTGTTATTTCTAATATTAATAAAATTCATAGGGGATGTATGGCATTTCATTACAATAATGGGAACATTAACAGATGATGAATGGATAGTCCATGTATTGGAACTGCTGGATTTGACTTTAGTTGCTAATTTAGTAGTTATTGTTGCATTTTCAGGTTATGAAAATTTCATATCAAAAATCGATATTGCTGATGAACATATTGACCGTCCATCATGGATGGGACGTCTTGATTTTTCAGGGCTTAAACTTAAAATTATCGGTTCTGTTGTAGCGATATCCCTTATCGAGTTGCTTCAGGATTTTTTAAATGCAACAACAACAATCGATCCTAATGTTGAATTTTGGAGAATCGCACTTCATTTAACATTCGTTGCAACTGGTTTGGTATTTGCCGGAATGGAAATATTATCCGAAAAAAGGCATGAAATGAAAAACAAGGACAAACTTGCTGAAATGAAAAATAAGTTTTAAACCACATTGTAGATTAAATCTACAATTATTCACTTTTTTAAAATCAATTATTAATTAACCATTTCACCCAAAACTCTTCAAAATTAATGCATTTTTCAGCTAAAGTTAGATGGAATCTTCACATTTCCATCTAAGACTTCATTACTTTTAATACTACGATTTGTTAATATCTTCCTTCAATTTACTCAGCAGTTATTTAATTATTCTTCCAATTGAAAATTGTATATCTGCATATCTTTGTAAATAAAGTAAATAGCTTCCTTGAGCGCTATTTTGAAACTTATCCTGCAGTTCTGATGCTGATGAGGTCAATTCAGATTTTGTATAAGTACTATTTGCCACATAACCTATTTTTTCATTTTCGGCATATACTGCAATTGCTTCTTTATCATGTTCATTATATGGTTCCTTAACAAGTTTTAAAGCCATGCCTGAAGTAAGGTTAATATTATTCTTAAAAAAATGCCTTCCAGCTATTGTGAATAGCTCATCTTTGGAATACGCTTTCAAGGCCTCGAGATTTCTTTGGTATTCCTTTTCATAATCAATATAATAATTTATTGTATCCCTTTGTTGGAGATATTTATCAATGTTTTCTTCACTGTTTTCACCAGGGCGTGATGCAATTGCTTTTATATTTTTCTCCTTTGCTTCCTCTAACTTATTCAATCCGTCAGGCAGTTTTTTGGACTCTTCAATTAATTGGCCTGCCCATGCATATAACATCCTTACCTTATTATCACAAACAAGATTATCGAAGGATAATTCCAGTGATTTGTTGTAGCATTCCTCTGATTCGGGATATTTTTTCATGCCTTCCAGTATTATTGCTTTTATGTTCCAATTTTTCGAATAATATTTATCCAAATCCAATGCCAAATCAATATAATGAAGAGCTTCCTCTTCTTTAAAATCCATATAATAATCCCATGCTTTTTTTGAATAATTGTTCCTTTTAGCAACATTTACTGATTGGCCAACATTTCCGGAGTTTGTTTCACCATCATAATCCTCGCCAGAACTGGAACCTGACCCCATGTCCCAGCCGTAAATTGCATCATGAAGAGGATCGCCTGTCGGGCCGGTGTATTCGTCATCATCATTGTCATTATCATCTCTGAAGATTCCCATGTGCACCACCAAGTTCTATTATAATTATCTTCACTAAAATGAAATATCTAATCTTTCCTCAATATTACCTATAAAAGTTACCTTTCAACATCACTTATGAATTTAAGGTCATCATACTTAAATGGTTTAACATACCTGGCATGGGCACGATATCTTTTACTTATATCCGGATGATCTCCAGCCCATACATCGTATTCCTTATACTCTTCCTCATCAATGAAAACAATTAAGTCTAAATCCATTCTTGAAGATGCATGTACATACAATACAGGTTTTTCATCATCTTCAATTGCCAAGAAGTAGGATATATGTCCAAATGGCATATAGAATGCTTCTTGCTGTTTTAATAATTCTTCAGTTATTTTAAGCTTATCAAAATCATAATGTTCGTTTTTTAATCTTGATTTTAAGTACTCGTGAAATTTTTCTTCTAATTTTTTTAAATCATACATCATAATGACCCCATTTAATAAAATAGTAATCAAAGACACTTTCATATGATTTATATTCCCCGTATGAAAAAATAATAAAAAAGTATAAAAAAATAGGCAGTATTTATCTGCACTCTGAAAGGAATTCATTTTGGACTTTTACAACTTCAGAACTTGTGTCAGCTTCACTATAAGCTTCAAGCAACTCATGGTTTAGTTCTAAAAATGTATGACCCCATTTAAATCCATCCATCATTTTACGAGCTTCATCCTTGAAACGGGTAATGTAGAGAGTAGCAGAAATAGCTTCAACAGTCGATAATATGCATGGTTTTCCATAATTGACAGGATTTGTTGCCACTAAAAATGGAAGTGACCTGTGGTATTTTGAAAGAGAAAAGAATTTTTTAGAGCTTGAAACTTCATTCCAAGAACAGTCAAGCCCCACAATTCCCCTTCGTTGCACGTACCTGTAATCCTCAAAAGACACCGATTTTTCAGCATACGGATTCAGCACTATGGCTCCTGAAGGTATCTTGTTTATATTATAAACTAACCTGCATTTGCCCATTTTGTGCATCTTGATGGAAGTGCACTTCTTCCTGTCGCATTCATCCGCATGAAAAACCGTGATTTTCATCTACTGTGCCTCTGAACCTGAATTCAATGCTGAAGTGTTACCTGCCTTGAACTGTTTTACAAGATCCATCTGCTGACTAAACTCATCCTGGGTCATTCCGTATTCATCATTGATGGCAGGAACATTTTTACTTTCTTTTAATGTTATGCTATTGAGCAGAGGTTCCACATAATTCTTGTATACGTCACCATAGGTATTGAATGCAGATGTATTCACATCTGTTTTGGAATCTATAATCATGTAGATTAGATATCCTTGTTTTTCTTTTTGTGATTGGCAAATTACAATAGATAATGTGTCATTGGTATTGTTTCCCTGAATAGCCTGTGAGAAGTAAATATTCCAGTCATTTCCATTGAATGATCGTTTTTCAGGATTCATCACACCTTGAACATAATATATATCCATCAATGCTGTTGAATTATCCACAGTTGAAATATTATATGTTATATTATGTTCTGTATCCTTATAGGATTGCATGAAATCAGATGAATTATTCATTAGCTTAGCTTTCCCTGAAAAGGAACCTTCCATGAATGAATTTTCAAAAGGAGTAGATTCCCCAATAGTATTAGTTACAGTTTTATTAAATACACCAGTAGAAAATATAGCTGCCGCAACTGCAACAATTGCTATAATAGCCACTGCAATTAATATTATATTTTTCTTTTCCATTATGTAAACTCCATAATTTATATTAATTATATTAGTAAATACTATTTTATAAGTTTTTTTTACTGATAAAGTATTTTTATTAAAAAAAATAAAGAGTAATATTAAAAAATATTAGTTGGTTATTATATGAACAAGAAACTTCAATACGAACTATTATTATTAGTTTTAGTAACTATTGTTATATTTAATCTTGCTATTGTCTTTACATCACAAGAAGAATCAGCAACTAATTACTATAACATTACTGAAGTTGGGCATAATGTAAATGGAACTGTATATAAAATCGTAGCCGGAAATGCTTCATCAAATGATACAGTAGGGGTTATCTTAGGAGTTCATCCAAGAGAACACGAAATCCATGATGCCATCAATAAAACAGTATATAACATTACACATAGCAATGACAGAAATCTCACTAAAAAATATGTCATTTATTATGTAAAAGTAAAAGACAGTCTAACAACACGTGAAGATACAAGACCTGCAGGAGAACTGCTGGCAAATAAATTTATTGTAAACAATATTGCAAAGGACAAGCCTTTCATAGTTGTTGACGTGCACGAAATCAATCCGGATTATGAATATTCCAATTTCATATTCCCACTATCAAACAAGACGGATAAAGTAAATTCTTATCTTGCCACTTTATCAAAAGAGGTTAATTTAGTTAATTTCGAGTTTAATGAAGGAACTAGTCCTGAAAAAGTAACAAAACCAATAGCTAAAAAAGGCATTCCTACATATCTAATGGAAACCTCCATTACAGATTCTGCAACACAAAAACAACATACAGCCATAAATTTAATAAATAGTTTAGATGGATTGAAACCTTTATGAGTGATACTATGGATAACGTTCGTGGAATTTTAATCGGTAGAATGCAACCTGTCCATAATGGGCATATTCAAGTCATAAACAAGATTTTGGAAGAAGTTGATGAAATAATCATTGGAATTGGCAGTGCACAATTAAGCCATGAGCTTAAAGATCCTTTTACTGCAGGTGAAAGGATTGTGATGATGAACCAGGCATTGGCTGAAATGAACATTGACCCCAAGAGGTACTATATCATTCCTATGGAAGACATTAATTTCAATGCCATCTGGCCGTCACATGTCAAAATGATGACACCGCCATTCTCAATAGTCTATTCCGGAAACCCCTTAGTCAAGCAATTATTCAGCGAAGAAGGATTTGAAGTCAGACAACCTCCTCTTTATGACAGATTGCATTTATCCGGAACTGAAGTTAGGCGCAGAATTCTTGAAGACAAAAATTGGCAGGAATTGGTTCCTAAGGCAACTGCAGATGTTCTTTCAGAAGTGAACGGCATTGAAAGACTGAAAAATTTATCAGTAAAGGAAATCAGTGAGATATAACAATAGTTATTTATATCATGAAATTCTATTATCAATAGGAGAGATAATATGGTTGTACGTGTTATTGAAGCAAAAGAAGACAAAGTTACAACAGCAGACTTAATAGCTGAATTGAAAAAAAGTACTAAAATAGACTATTCTGGTGCAATTTTTACCTTTGAAGGGATTGTACGTGGGAAAGAAGAAAATATGAACCTGAAAAAACTCATACTCACAACTCCTGACAAAGAAAAAACAAAATCAGAAATCGAAAAGATTGTAGAAAACGCTAAAATTAAATACAATGTTCATGAAATATCAGTTGTCCATTATATCGGTGAATTTTACACCGGAGACATGTTATTTTTAGTTGCAGTTTTAGGAGCACACAGAGGAGAAACTCTTGATGCCTTAAAAGAAGTAATTGAAACTGTAAAATATGAAGTTGAATTTAAAAAAGAAGAAATCTCCGAAGAAGGAACAAAAACTATCCTTGCAGGAGGTTAAAAAGAAATAATAGGAATAGCAGGATTTGATCCTACCTATTTTCCTATAATTACTTCAGTAGATTTAATAATTGCTGTTACGTCATCACCATCTTTTAAACCTAATTTTTCTGCAGATTCTTTAGTAATAACAGCAGTAATAACGCTAGGATCAGTAACTTCTATTTTAATATTAGCCATTACAGCTCCTAATTCAACATTTGTAACTTTTCCATTTAATTGATTTCTTGCACTAATATCCATAATATTCACATCCAAAACTAATTCATATAATTTATTTTCCTATAATTACTTCAGTTGATTTGATGATTGCTGCTACATCATCTCCTTCTTTTAAACCTAATTTTTCTGCAGATTCTTTAGTAATAACCGCAGTAATAACGTTAGGTTCAGAAATTTCGATTTTAACGTTAGCCATAACAGCACCTAATTCAACATTTGTAACTTTTCCATTTAATTGATTTCTTGCAACCTAATTCAACATTTGTAACTTTTCCATTTAATTGATTTCTTGCACTTAATTTCATAATTTCACATCAATATGTTTTTGACAATATTAAGTTGTATCGAATTGTATATAAATGTTTCGTTTTTTTATGAAATAAGGGTTTTAAAATCGATTACCTAAAATAGTTCATATCGATATATCAATATAGTATACTCTAATAAAAAAGCATCATATAACAATATTTAATTAAAAACAAGATTATTAACAACTTTAAGCATTAAATTAAATATAATAATCTAATTATAACTATTTTACATATTTATAATACTTTAAATTAAAATTTATCGAAATTCACAAAATTAATTAAATAAAATTTAGCGAAACTAGAAAATTTTATAAAAAACAAAACGAAAATTTTAATTATGAATATCGAAATCGAACCAATTGGTACAATACATACAGAATTTAAGGAAATTGAAGGGATGCCCATACAACCGACAGGGGCAAAAGGAATTAAAGGAACCGTAGAAATCAAAGATAAGTATGTTGATGGCCTGAAAGACCTTGAAGATTTCTCACATATTCATTTAATATACATTCTCCACAAAATAGACGGTTATATGCTTGAAGTAAAACCTTTTATGGACGACAACACTCACGGGGTCTTTGCAACAAGATCACCTAAAAGACCAAACCGAATTGGAATGAGCGTTGTTAAAGTCAATAAAGTTGAAGGCAATACAGTATACGTTGAAAATGTGGATATTTTGGATGGAACACCCCTGATTGACATCAAACCATATGTTCCCCAACTATACGAAGACACAATCGATGAGCTGAAGATTGGCTGGTTTGAAACAAATCACAAAAAGGCAAAATCACAAAAATCAGACACCCGATTTAAATAGATTATTTATTAGAGATTGTGACACGAAGTCACTATTTTTTAATTTAATTTATATATCATGAATTAAATCTTTTATTAATCTTTTTCATTGTTGTTTATGGCTTTGAAAGATAGCCTAATCGATTATGTTATTCAAAAAAAACAAGTAAAAAATAAGAAAAATAAAAAAGAAAAAGTAGCTATAAACTGTTTATAGCTTCAGTAATTAATTGAATGGTTGCTTCGATATCATCCATACTACATACACTTACAGGAGTGTGGATATATCTGGTAGGAACAGATAAAACACCTGTTGGAATTCCTTCACGAGTCAAGTGAATTGCAGTTCCGTCTGTAGTTCCACCATCACTTACTTCAAGTTGATAAGAAATTTCGTTTTCATCACCAGCATTAATCAACATATCTTTTACTGATTGTTGGGTTAAAATACCTCTTCCACTTGCATCAGCCAAGATAATGGCAGGGCCTTTGCCCATCACTACAGGTGCTTCATCCGGTTTAATTCCAGGATGGTCACCGGATAAGGTCACATCAAGTGCAATAGCCAAATCAGGATTTAATTTAAATGCAGAAGTTTTAGCTCCTTTAAGGCCCACTTCTTCCTGAACAGTTCCAACACCATAAACTGTAGCTCTAGTATTAACTCTTTTTAAAACTTCAATCATTACATAGCAACCTACACGGTTGTCTAAAGCTTTACCCATGATTAAATTATTAGGATATTCTTCAAATAATGCATTAAAGGTCATTTTATCTCCAATTCTGACCATTTTTTCTGCATCTTCTTTATCTTTTGCACCAATGTCAATAAACATGTCATCCGCTTTGACAACTTTGTTTTTTTCTTCCGGCTTTGTAACATGAGGTGGTTTTGAACCGATTACGCCTACAATAGGTTCACCGACTGATGAATGAATAGTAACAGTCTGGTTCATCAGCATCTGATCATTGATTCCACCAATTTTTGAGAATTTAATAAACCCTTTTTCATCAATGTATCTTACCATTAGACCAATTTCGTCCATGTGTGCTGCCAACATTACAGTAGGCGCTTTCTTTTCACCTTTTTTAGTGGCGATTACATTTCCCATACTGTCAGTTTCGATTGTACTGGCAACTTCATTTAATTCACGTGTAATAATTTTAGCTATTTCATCTTCGCTACCGGATACTCCCGGTGCTAATGAAAGCTCTCTCATTAATTCCATCGTATCACCAAATTATTTTTTAAACTTAATATTATTAAATAGTTTCTATGATTTAATTAAAAAAATAATCATTAATCAAACAACAGATTAATCAAAATCTCTTCAAAAATAACCAAAAAATTCTAAAAAAAAGTAACAAAATAAAATTTCAGGTTTAAAATAATTCCTAAAACCCACTAATCCCATCCTCCGAATGAAACATTTAATAAAAATCCAATCCATAAATTTAATCATTGATGAAATCAAATACCAAATTATTGTAAATATTCATGTTAAAATGTTATTAAATTTAATATGTTGGATGATTAATATATATGAAT
>NZ_CADCJB010000056.1 GCF_902801725.1 uncultured Methanobrevibacter sp.
TTGGTTTTGCAACCAATGAAACTGAGTCATTAATGCCGTTTCCAATCGATTTGGCACGTAAACTCACAAATAAATTAACTGAGTTAAGAGAATCCGGTGAAATTCCATACTTAAGACCTGATGGTAAGGCACAGGTGTCAGTTAACTATGATGAGGATGGAAATGTACTTTCACTTGATGCAGTAGTATTGTCAACTCAACATGATGAAAGTGTATCTGATGATCAGGAAAGATTAAAAGAGGATATTCGTGAAAAGCTCTTCAAAGCAGTCATTCCACAAGAATTGATGACTGAAAACACCAAAGAACACATCAATCCAACAGGCAAATTCGAAATCGGCGGACCTCATGGGGACGCAGGATTAACTGGCCGTAAGATTATTGTAGATACCTATGGAGGATACGCAAGACATGGTGGTGGAGCATTTTCAGGTAAGGACTGTACTAAAGTGGATAGAAGTGCATGTTACATGGCAAGATACATTGCCAAAAACATTGTTGCAAGTGGCCTTGCTGAAAAATGTGAGATTCAATTATCTTATGCTATTGGTGTTGCTGAGCCTACTTCTGTCATGGTAGACACCTTTGGAACAGGGGCAGACATTGGAGATAAGACATTTGAAGAAATCGTACGTGAAAACTTCAAATTGACTCCGGACGGAATCATTGAAACTCTTGACTTGAGGAACACATCATACAAACAAACCGCTAAATACGGTCACTTCGGTATTGAAGGTCTTCCATGGGAGAAAACTGACAAGGTCAATGATTTGGCTAAATATATCCAATAGATGTTTACTTTCATTTTTGAAAGTAAATCATTACTTTTTTTATTTTAAAATTTGATTTTGCAATCATTTTAATATTTTTTCTTTCTAATTTTTCAGATTTTTTTTTTAAATATTTTTCTTCAGTTTTTAATTGAAATAATATCTATTGACTATTGATGGGGGTATTGTTTGAGTCACTGATTCATTGTTGTTAATAGATGATGCATGATAAAACATTTTCTTATATATGGAGTTTAAAATAAGACGGCATTCAAATCATTGCTTTTTTTAAATTAAATTCATATTAAATTATTTTTATATTTCTACTTGTAAATGATTGAATTGTGCCTCGTCTTTTACATTATATTGTATCATACATCATGTTTAGATATGATTACTTATACTTATTAAGAACAATCATTATATAATTCCAATAACATATAATAAAAAAAGAAAGTTACTATTTTTAGGTGAAAATGTGCAGATAACAAATCCGAATCAACTCATGGAACTTTATGATAATGAGTTCATAGGCGAACTTCCAAAGCTTACAAACTCACAAATTAATTTCAATGGCAAAAACAATGTTTTGATTTGTGAAGAAGGAGTCCATCTATGGAACTCCCGAATAGATTTCAATATGGACAATTCAGTTCTATACCTTTCAACTAACTCTCATGACTATTCTGTAAACATTGCCCTTCACAAAAGTAATGTCTGCTTTATCGGAAAAAACAATTTCTTCAACGGCCAAACAGTATTTGTATTGTCTGAAGCCAAAAATATAGTCTTGGGTGATGATTGTTTCCTTTCTTATAATGTGGTTTTCAGAACTTCTGATGGGCATTGTATCTATGATGATGAATCCAAAAGAAGAATTAACTATGCCGGAAGCATTTATGTGGGGGACCATGTCTGGTTTGGCCAAAATGCAATGATTTTCAAGGGTTCTAAAATTGGTTCTGGGTCAATTCTTGGTGCAAATTCAGTTGTTTCAAACAAAAGCATCAATTCAAATGTTACCTGTGCAGGGGCTCCTGTAAAACTAATCCATAAAAATACATTCTGGACGCCTCATTCAGTCAATGGATGGGGTGAAGAAGAAATCGATAAGATGTCTGAAAGCAAATCCGACCTTTTCAGCTACGAAATCGGTGATGACACACTTGACTTGGAAACTGTTGAAAATGAACTGAACAACTTCAATGATGCGGATGAAGTCGTTTCATATATTTGGTACAAGTTCCTTGTTGGTGGAAAAAACAGATTCGCCATTAAAAATGAGGAGGAATTATTATGAAAGCAGTTATTCCGGCAGCAGGATTAGGTACTAGATTGCTTCCTGCTACAAAAGCACAACCAAAAGAAATGTTGCCTGTTTATTCCAAGCCAATAATTCATTATGTTGTCGAAGAGGCTATCAACTCAGGTATTGATGATATATTAATCATAACTGGTAGAAATAAAAGGTCAATTGAGGATTATTTCGACAAATCATATGAACTTGAATTCATGCTGCAAAAAGCAGGAAAAGACAGATACCTGAAACAGGTGAGAAAGATCACTGATTTGGCAGATATCTGCTATGTCAGACAAAAGAACCTGAAAGGATTGGGGGATGCGATACTTTCAGCAGAGCGACATGTTGATGGTGAACCGTTCACTGTTTTTTTAGGTGATTCAATTACTCAGTCCGAAGTGCCATGTGCTAAGGAACTGATTGATGTTTTCAACAAATATAAAAAGTCAACTATTTCCATAAGGGAAGTTCCAAAGGATAAAACCTGCAGCTATGGCATTGTCGATTCAACAAACATCAAAGGCAATCTTTATAAAATCAATGATTTGGTTGAAAAACCCAAAGCCAGTCAGGCACCGTCAAATTTGGCAATTACTGGAAGATACGTCCTGACAGCAGATATCTTTGATAAAATTAATCAGACAGAACCTGGATTCAACGGTGAGGTTCAACTCACCGATGCGATGTCAAAGCTTGATGAACTCTATGGTGTTAAGTTCACAGGTAAGGTATTCAATATTGAAAATCGTATTGAATGGCTTAAATCTTCAATTGACTTTGCAATGGATGATGATGAGTTCAGAGATGATTTGATAGGTTATATGAAAAGCTTCCTTTAAGATTTTTTCATAATTTTGAAAATGGATGCTTGTAAAAAATTTTATAATTTTGGAATAAAATATTAACTATTTATTTTATGAAAATCAAATATATTAGTTATGACTATAAAAAGGAAATATGTTATTGGGATTATAAATAATGAAAAAATATCTGAGGTTAATAATATTTTACATAAGTATGCTTCTTTAACTAAAGAATCATCATCCCATATGTTTTTCATGAAACAGCCAATTGACCCTTCAAAAGTCTCACAGGATGTCACCATGTTCACTATGGAAAGTGAAAGTGATGAAAAAATGGATGAAAAAGTTAAAGATTTGATTGATGAATTGGAGGGGTTGAATACGGATTATGTATTAAGGGATGATGAAACAGGAAAACTTCTTGTAACTGTAGGCTATGGTGGTCAGATTTCCATTAAATTTGATCATGTTGAAAGCATTCCGAAAGGCACATTTGAAAAAATTGATGAGTTGAAATCATTGCACACTGATTTTGGATATTGCAAAGGATTTAAACCTAATTTTCGCCCGCTTGAAGGTGTTTCAGTTGCAAATTTGGAAATGGAGCCGGAAATCATCTATATTACTGCAGATTCTGAGGAAAATCTGTTTAAATTCAGGGATTATGTCATTCAAAAAGTCATGGAAATTAATCCTACTTTAAAAACCAAATTCGCATTGTTTTTTGATCAATAATTCGTTTTTATATTAGTTTTAAATGCATGTATTTTTTTCGTGAGTATTATAAATCAAGCATAATTATATAAATAAAAATTTTAGGATATACTATGAATATTACTGTTATTGGAACCGGCTATGTCGGTCTTGTTACTGGAGCCTGTTTTTCCAAGATGGGAAACAGAGTCTACTGTGTGGATATTGATGAAACTAAAATAAATGGGCTTAAAAAGGGAATATTACCTATCTTTGAACCTCATTTAGGAACTCTTGTAATTAACGGTCAGGAAAGAGGGGATTTGATATTTACAACAGATATTAAAGAAGCTCTTGACAATACAAACATCATTTTCATTGCTGTTGGAACTCCTATGGCCAAAGATGGAAGTGCTAATCTTGACTATATCTTTTCAGCGGCAACAGACATTGCAAACAACATCACAAAAGATTCTCTTGTAGTAATAAAATCAACTGTACCAATCGGCACAGGATTTAAGGTAAAGGGTCACATTGAAAAAATTTTAAAGGAAAACAACTCTGATGTTAAGATTAACATTGCGTCAAACCCTGAATTTTTAAAAGAAGGTAAGGCAATTGAAGATTGCTTAAGCCCTGATAGGGTAGTTATTGGAGCAGAATCAGAAGATGTATTTGTTGTTTTAAAAGATTTATACTCTCCGTTTGTACTCAATCACGACAGATTTGTTTTGATGGATGTCAAATCATCTGAAATGACAAAATACGTTGCAAACGCAATGCTTGCAACCAAAATATCTTTCATGAATGAGATTGCAAATATCTGCGAAGTTACTGGTGCAGACATTCAGAAGGTCAGACTTGGAATCGGATCTGACAAGAGAATAGGATATCACTTCATTTATGCAGGCTGTGGATATGGGGGAAGCTGTTTTCCAAAAGATGTGCAGGCACTGATAAATACTGCACAAACTCATGGTTACGAACCTGAAATACTCTCTCATGTTGAGGAAGTAAACAAAAGGCAGAAAATGGTTCTTGTAAACAAGATTGTGGACAGGTTTGGAGAAGATCTTACTGGACTGACATTTGCAATATGGGGGCTTGCCTTCAAGCCGGGAACCGATGATGTGAGGGAAGCAACATCACTTGTGGTTGCAGAAGAACTAATCAAAAGAGGGGCTAAAATCAATGCATATGATTCACAAGCAACAGAAGAGTTCAAACGTGCTATTCCTGATGAATGCCTTTCAAATATCACTTTCGTTTCAAACAGATATGATGCAGTGGACTTCTGCGATGCATTGATACTGATTACTGAGTGGAAGGAATTCAGAACACCTGACTGGCAATTTTTAGAAGAAAAGATGAACAAGTCCATAATTTTTGATGGAAGGAACATCTATGATAAGAAGATTCAGGATTATGGTTTTGAATTGTATCAAATAGGGTGCTGAACAATAATTTTTCATTGTTAAGTCAATGAAAGTTCCCTATTTCATCAAATATCAGTAAGTAGTATTGTTTTATATAATATGTACAACTTATATATTATCAAGGGGATGTTATTTTGGCTTTTAGAATGTCTGTTGTTATGACTGCTTACAATAGTGAAAATTTTCTTTCAGTTGCAATTGAGTCCATAATCGACCAGAGCCTTGATTTCAAAAGAAATATTCAGCTTATCATTATAGATGATGCAAGCGATGACCATACTCCTGATATTGCTTATTATTACCAAAATAAATATCCTGAAAATGTTTTTGTTTTAAGAAATGATGATAATTACGGACCTGCTTATTCCCGAAACCGTGGATTGGGTCATGTCTTAGGAGAATATGTCAATTTCCTTGACAGTGATGATTTTATCACTGAATATGCATTCAGCAAGGCATTGGACTTTTTCAAAAAGCATGATGAAATCGATATAGTTTCCATGCCGATATACTATTTCGGTGCAAGGAGAGGTGGACACTCCCTTAACTACAAATATGAAAAGACACAGGTCGTTAATCTTGAAGAACATCCAGAATACATTCAGCTTTCGGGACCTTCATCGTTTTTCAGATTTTCAGCATTGAAAAACTATAAGTTCAATGAAAATTTGATGGTTTCTGAAGATCCCCTTTTAATTAATCAAATGCTTCTAGACAATTCCAACATCGGATTTTTGGATGGTTGTGCCTATTATTACAGAAAACATGATGATAATTCATCGTTAATCGGTTCATCTACTCAAAAGAAATCCTATTTCACATCAAGAGTTGACAACTACTTTTTAAAGCTTATCGATTATGCAATAGAGAAAAAAGGCGAAGTTCCAAAATTCATCCAGCATGTCCTGATGTATGACTTGCAGTGGATATTTGAAATTAAAAAAATCAACTACCTGATGAACCGTAAGGAAGTACTGGGACTTTACGTAAAACTTATCAAGATACTCTCATATATAGATGATGATGTAATCATTTTCCAAAAATCAATTCCCGGAACTTTAAAAGCACATATCATGCTTTTAAAAAAGCACAGTGTGGAGTATTTGGCTGACAAGAGCAATGTAAGTGAATACAAGTGTCCTTACATTGAAGAACTGGAATTAAATAAAATCAACATAGACATATGCCAAATAGAGAACGATAACCTCTACCTTTTAGGATATTTCACCACATTTGCACTAGAACCAAACATTCAGGTTCAAATCAACGGTTCCAAAACAATGCCTGTTAAAAGCATAGAATTTCCTCAAAGGGACAATTTCTCATTGAACTTTAACTACGGATACAACCATAACTTCGAAGTCTCAATTCCGATTGAGGAAGGTATGAAAATTGAGTTCAAAATCGATGAGTACATGTTGATTCCAGAGTACAATCATATTTCAAGGCTTTCCAAAGTATCCAAGTATATGCTGTCGGACAAATACATTGTTCAGGACATGGATGACCATATTCTTGTCCTTCCAAGAACCACTTCAAACACATTCAAAAATGAGCTTAGGACAGTCAAGGACATTCTAAAAAAACGTGAAGACGGTTGGAGGACAGGTATCCTGCTCAGATTCTTATATTTCTTTTTCTATCCAGCATACAAGGACAAACGCATCTGGATTTTTATGGATTTACCATACAGTGCTGATGACAATGCATTTCAGCTATTCAAATATGCTGTTGAGAAAAATGACAAGGACATAGAAAAGTATTTTGCCATTTCAAAGCATGACTATGATGTTAATGATGTGGAGATAATGGCAAACAAGTACCAGTCAAGTTCAAGGATGTTTAAAATCAGAAGGTTGCTGGGCCTTGGAAATCCAAGCAGTGAATATCAGAAAGTTGCTGATATAGGTTTTGATATTGCATACAGATCCATTCGCCACAGGCTCTACGCCCTGTTTGCGGAAGCAATCATTTCATCAAACCCGGACAACAACATTATCTATCCGTTCTGGGGAAATTTCCCGTTCCTTTCAGGACTTGTAAAGTCAAAGACAGTATTCCTACAGCATGGTGTTACCAAGGATGACATGTCTTCATGGCTAAATAAATATGATAAAAACTTAGATATGATTCTTACAGCTTCGGATAAGGAGCGCCAATCATTCATAGATTATGACTATGGGTATGATGAAGATTCTATTAAGGTATTGGGGTTTCCAAGATTCGATAAGCTCGAAAAGCTTGAAGATAAAAAGGAAATCGTTGTCATGCCGACATGGAGAAGGCAGTACAATAACTTGGATGATGAGGATTTTGCAAAAACCAAATTTTTCCATGCTTTCAATAATCTTTTAAATGATGCTCGGCTGATAAGGTTTTTGGATTCCAGAGGATATA
>NZ_CADCJB010000057.1 GCF_902801725.1 uncultured Methanobrevibacter sp.
TCTTAACTTAGCATTTATTGGACACGTTGACCACGGAAAATCCACTTTAGTTGGACACTTATTATTAAAAGCTGGTGCAATCGCTGAACAACAATTAGATGACGGAGAAAACAAATTCAGATTTGTTATGGACAAATTAGGAGAAGAAAGAGAAAGAGGAGTAACTATCGATTTAGCTCACCAAAAATTCTCCACCAAAAAATACGACTACACTGTAGTAGACTGTCCTGGACACAGAGACTTCGTTAAAAACATGATCACTGGTGCTTCCCAAGCAGACGCTGGTGTTTTAGTAGTTGCAGCAGACGACGGTGTAATGCCTCAAACTAAAGAACACGTGTTCTTATCCAAAACTTTAGGTATCAACCAATTAATCGTTGCAATCAACAAAATCGACTTAGTTGATTACTCAGAAGACAAATACAACGAATTAAAAGAAGAAGTATCAAACTTAATTAAAACCGTAGGATTCAACCCTGCAGACGTACCTTTCATTCCATTATCTGCATTCGAAGGGGACAACATTAACGATGCATCTCCTAACACTCCTTGGTACAAAGGTGACAACTTAATTGATGCATTAGACAAATTAACCCCACCTGAAAAACCTACCAACTTACCTTTAAGAATTCCTATTCAAGACGTCTACTCCATTACTGGTGTAGGAACCGTACCTGTAGGAAGAGTTGAAACTGGTGTAATGAAAAAAGGTGAAAACGTTATCTTTGAACCTGCTGGAGCTTCCGGAGAAGTTAAATCTATCGAAATGCACCACGAAGTATTCGACTCCGCTGAACCTGGTGACAACATCGGATTCAACGTAAGAGGTGTAGGTAAAAACGATATCAGAAGAGGAGACGTTGCAGGACACACTGATTCCGCTCCTACTGTAGCTAAAGAATTCGATGCACAAATTGTTGTTTTACAACATCCTGGTGTAATTACCGTTGGATACACTCCTGTATTCCACTGTCACACTTCCCAAGTAGCATGTACTTTCTTAGAATTATCCAAAAAATTAAACCCTGCTACTGGTGCTGTTGACGAAGAAAACCCTGACTTCTTAAAAACCGGTAATGCAGCTATTGTAAAAATCAAACCTACCAAACCAATGTGTCTCGAAAACGCAAAAGAAATCCCTCAAATGGGTAGATTTGCTATCAGAGATATGGGTCAAACTGTTGCAGCAGGTTTATGTCTTAACATTACCCCAGCAAAATAAGTTTGTAAACAATAATTAGAAAGTATTTCATACTTTCTTTTCTTTTTGTTTTTTTGGAGGAGAATAAATGAATCAAGCAAGAATTAAGCTTACAGGAACTGATCCAGAAAAATTAGCATACGTATGCGATCAACTTAAAAAAATTGCTGAAAGAACTGGTGTTGACTTGTCTGGTCCTATTCCATTACCAACTAAAAAATTAGTTGTACCTACAAGAAAATCTCCTGATGGAGAAGGTAAAGCTTCTTGGGAAAAATGGGAACTCAGAATCCATAAACGTTTAATCGGTATTGGAGCTGATGAACGTGCTATGAGACAAGTTATGAAAGTTAATGTTCCTGATAATGTAAGTATTGAAATTGAACTTAAAGGATAAATATTTAGAATCCTTCTAAATATTCCTTTTCATATGCCGAGATAGTCTAGTCTGGTAAGGCGCAGGACTTGAAATCCTGTGAGGTTTCCCTCGCCTGGGTTCAAATCCCAGTCTCGGCGTTTTTATATCTATTTTTAAAAAAAGTTTTTTAATTTAATGTCTAATTCTTTTAAATTAGACACAATATCATTTTTATTTAACCCGTCTATTTCAGGTCTTTTTATCATTACTACTGCAATATCCTTTTCATTTGCAGCCTGTATCTTTTCGATTACTCCACCGATTTCTCCGCTTTCCTTTGTAATCATCACTGATGCATCATACTTTTCAATCAGTTCTATGTTTTCTTCAAGGCTTGCCGCTCCGGTCATTGGTATGATGTGGTCTTCGGGAATGTTCAGCCTTTCGCATTTTTCAAGGGAGCTTTCGACTTTTAGGATTCTCGGATAAAACCTTTCGAATGAAACGTGTTTCAGGATGTCTTCCATGGTGTTGGCTCCTGCAAAATGAAGCACATTTCCTTCAGTGAACCTTTTGCCTATAAGCTTTCCTGCATCGTCAAATGATTTTGCATAATGGAGGTTTGAAGTGTCGATGTCTTTGAGGTTGGTGGGAGGTCTTTCGAAGCGGATATATGCAAGGTTCAGCTCCTTTGCCATGCCTGAGCTGGTTTGGGTGATGTGTTCTGCAAAGGGATGGGTGGCATCGATGAGCAGATCTATTTCATTTTCCTCAACGGTTTTTATCAGTTCGTCCTTTGGAAGGGGACGTGCTATTGTATCGTCGCTTCCTCCCTCTTTTGCCAATCTTGCCCCATATTCTGTAGTGGTTGTTGTCAGAATGTATGCATCATAGTTGCTTTTTATGAATTCTATTATGTTTATTGAATCCTTGGTACCTCCAAGCAGCATTATCCTCATTTCATCACCTTATTCATTATCTTCTGTGTTATGAGTATTGTCGATGCCACAATCAGGATTAGCGCCCAATCGTAAAGGCCGATTGAGGTTGTTCTGAATACTGTCTGAAGTTGTTGTATGTATAAAATCAGCAGCTGCAGCAGGAATGATATTATTATTCCAAGGTATAGGAATTTGCTTGATTTTTCTGAGTTAGCTCTTCCGTTGAATGCATTGAACAGCTGATAGACTACAAAGAGTGTGAACGCAACTGTCATTGCCTTTCTTGTGGAAACTCCTTTTGATATTTCATATGTGAATACGCATATTGTTCCTATTGCCATTACTATGCCTAAAATCAATATCTGAAGCATTGTATTTTTGGTCAATATGTCTCCATTTTCAGGAGGCCTTTCCATAATGTCTTTTTCAGCGCCTTCAATACCGAGCATCTGTGCGGGAGGCCCATCCATTACTATGTTCAGCCATAGGAGTTGTGCCGGATTGAACGGAAGCGGCAGGTTAAGAAGAGATGTGCCGACGATTGTCAGTATTGCACCTACATTTGTTGAAACCTGATATTTGACGAACCTTTTGATGTTGTCATAGATTTTACGTCCGCCCTTGATTGCCTTTATTATTGTTGCAAAATCGTTGTTCTGCAGGATCATGTCGGATGCTTCTTTTGCAACGTCAGTTCCGTCGCCCATTGCAACTCCTATTGATGCTTTTTTGAGTGCAGGTGCGTCGTTTACTCCGTCTCCTGTCATTGCGACAATGTTGTCCAGTTTTTTGAGGGCTTCAACAATTCTCATTTTTTGTGCTGGCTTTACTCTTGCATAGACCTGTATCTTTGGTGCGAGCTTCAGATATTCTTCGTCGCTGAGCTCGTCAAGTTTTTTGCCTGTTATCACTTCGCCGTCAGTAAGAATTCCTATTTCCCTTGCAATTGCACATGCTGTCTTTTCATGGTCTCCTGTAATCATTACCAGGTCGATTCCTGCATTGACACAGTCCTTTACGGCCTGTTTCACGTCGGCTTTCGGTGGGTCAATCAGGCCAAGCATTCCCACAAATGTCAAATTCTCTTCGGGTGTTTCAATGCCGTTTGTCTTGTATGCGAAACCGATTGTCCTGAGTGCATGTCCGCTCATTTCTCCAATTTTTTCAACAATCATTTCCTTTGTTTCAACATCAATAATTTCAATACTTCCTTCCCTATCAATGTATTTGCACTTATCTAGAATTATTTCTGGAGCACCTTTGGACAAAACAATATTGTTTTCATCGTCCAGTCTATGTATAGTAGTCATCATTTTACGATTGCTGTCAAGTGGGATTTCATCAAGTCTCTCAAGTGATGAATCATGCTCTTTGCAGAATTTTAAAATTGCTCCATCGGTCTGGTCTCCAATGATTTTGTCATTGTCAAGGGCAGCATTATTGCACAATTTGCCTATAAGATGTGTTTTGTCCTTGTTTGTGTAGAAACTCTCGACTACGGTCATTTTGTTTTCAGTTAGGGTTCCTGTTTTGTCGCTGCAGATGACGGTACATGATCCCAATGTCTCAACAGACAGGAGCTTTCTGACTATCGCATTGGACTTTGCCATTTCTGACATTCCAAGAGCAAGGGTCAATGTCAATACTGCAGGAAGACCCTCTGGAATTGCCGCAACAGCCAGTGAAACGGCGGTCATAAATGTTTCGACAATAGGGATTCCCTTTAAAAACTCCATGATGAAAATGGCTATACACACAACGATTGCTATTGCTGATAATATCTTTCCAAGTTTTCCGACGCGCTTTGCAAGAGGGGTTTCATCGTCGTCCTCCTGGACGATTCCTGCAATCTTTCCGATTTCCGTGTTCATTCCAATATTTTCGACAACGCCTACGGCATTTCCTGAAATGATATTTGAATCCATGTAAACCCTGTCACTTGTCTGTTTGTTGACTGAATGTGATTCTCCGGTAAGCTGGGATTCGTCACAGTTTAAGGAATTGCTTTCAATCAGCACCAAGTCTGCAGGCACTTTGCATCCCTCTTCAAGGATTACAACATCTCCGACAGTTAGTGTTTTTGCATCGATTTCCTTAATCTGGCCGTCTCTTTTCACAACTGCATGCTTTGTTATGAAACCTTTAAGGCTTTCAATTGCCTTTTGGGATCGGTACTCCTGAATGAATCCCATAATCACGTTCAAAAGCACTGCAAGAATGATTACTCCTGCGTCAATGACGTCTCCAATTGCAAATGATGCTATTGCAGCGATTATCAAAAGCCCAATCAGGATATCCATGAACTGGGATAGAAACAGAATATACAATGGCGTAGGCGGCTTTTCAACAATTTCATTCGGGCCGTGTTCCTTTTGCCTTTTTTGAACTTCAGCTGAGCCAAGTCCGTCAAGTGATGTGTCGTATTTGGATAGTATGTCGCTCATCTTATCACCTTAAAATGTAAAAACTCGCTTTGTTGAAATTTTTTAATTTCATTTTGACCCTTCCGGTATTTAAATCTTCGTTTGTCAGCGGCTTGATGATGAGCTGGGAGTTTATCTCCTCTGCCAGCTTCACCAGATATGGCTGAAGTTCGCTCGGGGGCCTGATTGAATAAATCAAATCCACATCCCTGTACAAATCAAGGTTGGGATTTGTTATGTCGTCTTTTATTACTGTGGCATCTGCAGGCAGAATGTCTGTCCTTATGACGGTGATGTTGTCTTTCTTTTCCAGCGCATCGGCTACCTGGCTGAACTTTCCAACACCTACTTCCGCTATTTTCACGTTTTCCTCTCCGGATTCATTTAAAATGTATTGCGTGAAATCTTGCCACATGATTATCCTCAATTTAATATTGATTGGATAGACTATTAAAAATTTGGTATGGTTTTCTTTTTTTAGATAATATTAAATACATTGCCATTTATAATATTTTTTAGTATGAAAATTAGAAAGTTTGTTCCAAAAGATTTGAAGAGGGTTTTTGAAATTGAAAACATGTCGTTCGACCAATCCTATGGAATAAACATGTTCCAGCAGCTGTACAATATGGGCATAGGATTTCTCGTAGCTGAAGAGGAGGACTATGTCATAGGATATGTGATGTTCTGGATAAAATATGAAAATCAGGGCCATATCATCTCAATAGCTGTTGATAAAAACTATCGCCGGCTCGGAGCAGGAACCGAACTGCTTGTCAGGGCAATTTCAATTCTTTCAATGCTTAAAATCGATGCAATCTATCTTGAAGTTAGGCAGTCCAATACCGGTGCGGTCAAGTTTTATGAAAACTTCAACTTCATTAAGGACAGGGTGGTTCCGGGATATTATGAAAGCGGTGAGGCCGCCATCATAATGTACTTACCTCTGGATAGGGGTAAAGTTTCCCAAAAGTAAGGTTTTGTAATTGGTAATGATTTCCGGAGGAATTTTGCCTGTTGCAAAAAGTATTGTAAGAATGACAAGGTAAAACAGTATGATTGCAATTTGGATGTATCCGTGTTTTTTTGCAGACGGATCCTTTCTGGTAATCAGGTAAATGGCTATTATCAGGCCTATGATGCTTCCAAGAATGGCAAAGAAGTATCCGAGAAATATTATAAATCTGCTTGTTCTGCCGGTTTCCTGAACAGGGGCAGTTGCATACTCTTTTTGGATAACGATAGGTCCTATATTTTTTTGGTTTTCAATATTTCCTTTGAACAATAATGGTGAACCGCATTTTACGCAGTAATCAGCTTCTTCCGGGTTTTTATAGCCACATAATGGGCATGCGGTAGGGTCATGGCTGATTTCTGGAAATTCATATCCGCATTTTATGCAGAAGCCGTACATATCGTCGCCTGCTGTACCGCATTGTGGGCATCTTCTCATCATAGTATCACTTAAATATAATTAATAGCAATTGGTTAATAAATTTTTGTTTTCGGTTGTGTGATTTTTTCGAAGTCGTGTCTAGATAATTATATTAAACTTGCTTGAAATACTATTAATGTAGTCGGTTGATATTCATGATTGAAAAAATTGAGATTACCCAGAGATTTAATTTTAAGCGCCTGAATCGCCACTATGAATGCTTCACAATCGATTTTGCAAACAATATGGCATACTACAAAATTTCAGAACGTGGCAGCGGAGACAAGTTTTTGCAGGAAAACAGCCTCTGCGATGATTCATGGATAGACATCCTTGTTGATTTGAGGCGTAGCATGACCAGCGAGATAAGAACTTTCGATGACGAGAAAGCCGCAGGTTTCCTGCATGATTTTGAGGGTTTGAATCTCTTTAAGGATTATGTCTGCGAAGAGTTCTCATACTTTGAAAAGCTGGAAATGATTTATTCTTGTATCGTGATTATCTATTCAAGCGACAACTATGAGGAATATTCATTCAAAAACAATTTCCCGAAAAACTGGGTTCGTTTCGGTGAGCTTTTGAAGGATTTTTTCAATTTTGACGTTCTCCACCTCAACCATCAGAGATGCCTTGCAACACCTCTTTTTTTCGGAATTGAAAAGGATGGAGTTTAAAACGAACAGCTGATTTTGAACCTTCTGGAAAAGTATCACGTCTACATGTGGACTCAGGAGGAGTATCACATGAAATCGAAAGCCAGAGATCCCGAGGACCTTGAAGGATATGACTGGTATCTGGAGATGGTCTTTGAAGGGGATGTCATATGGCATCTGTTCGGATACAATGACTATCCCGACACCTATGTTCATCTTGCCCGTGATGTGATTGACATTACCGGCATGGACCTGCTTGAGATGAACACAATCGATGGGGAAAATATTAAATTATTTGAAAAATATGGAAACGATAAATTAGACTGATTTTTTCATTAATTATTTATATTTAAAAAAAGATATTTATTACTATTATATTAATTTAATTTTTATTAGGGATAACATGGCAGACGTATCATCAAAAGAATTATATGAGTTTAAAAAGACCTTGAAAGAATTGTCAAATAAAAGAGGTAGAGGTACAGAGCTTGTTTCCGTTTATATTCCACCAACTAAACAATTGAGTGATGTTGGTAAGCACATGAGAGATGAAATGGGTCAGAGTGCTAACATTAAGAGTAAACAAACAAGGAAAAATGTACAATCTGCAATTGCGGTTATTTTGGAAAGCATCAAATTATACAAGCAGCCTCCTGAAAGCGGTCTTGTTCTCTTTGTGGGAATGATTCCAAAAGGAGGTCCTGGTACTGAAAAGATGGAAAAATACATTATCGAGCCTCCAGAACCTGTTACAACTTACTGGTACAAGTGCAACAATGAATTTTTCGTTGAGCCTCTTGAGTTCATGATTGAGGAACGTGACGTCTATGGGGTTGCTGTAATTGACAGAAACGAAGCTACCTATGCTACATTGAAAGGTAAAAAGGAAACCATTCTTGGTCATTTGACCAGTGGAGTTCCAGGCAAGCACAAGGCAGGGGGACAATCCCAGAGAAGGTTTGACCGTGTAATTGAAGATCTGGCTCACCAATTCTTAAAGCGTATTGGAGACCATATGAATGAAGCTTTCCTTCCTTTGAAGGATGATTTGAAAGGAATCATTATTGGAGGACCCGGTTTTACCAAAAAAGATTTCTATGATGGGGAATACCTGCATTATGAACTTAAGGAAAAGGTAATAACCATTGTCGATACTTCCTACACTGGCGATGAGGGCATTCGTGAAGTAATTGCAAAATCTGCCGATGATTTGGAAAATCTTGATGTAATGCATGAAAAGAAACTTGTCCAAAGATTCATCAAGGAATTAACCAAGGATAAGGGTCTTTGCTCCTATGGTGAAAATGAAGTCAGGAACAACTTGATTATGGGTGCTGTTGACACTTTGCTTTTGTCTGAAGATTTGACAAGCATGCGCAAGGTTTTCACCTGTCCAAGCTGCGGCACTCAAAAGGAAGTCACAGTCAAAAACCAATCTGAAGCTGACGGCCTTAAGGAAAAATGCCCTAACTGTGGTGAAACCCTAAAAGAGGAATCTTCCATGGATCTGGCTGATGATTTCATTGAAAAAGCTGAAGAGATGAATACTGATGTTGAGTTTATTTCCACTGAAACTGAGGAGGGAATGCAGCTTTTCAGAGCTTTTGGTGGTATTGCTGCAATACTGAGGTATTATGTTGAATATTGATAAGTGTCCTGCTTATTGATATTATTTTTTTTCTTGTTTTCTTTATTTGTGTTGTAGAATGGAGGGTAACCTTCTTCTTCACGAATTTTGTTGATTATTCTAAAGAATATCTGTTTTTCTATAGGTATTTCATCATTTAAATCCCTGTATAGGGAGTACATGCACCTGTTTTTGTGCAAGTATGTTCTTTTCAATCTTTTGTATTGGGATTTGGATATTTTGGTTACTTTCATTTTTTCACTTTACATTTTGATATAAAAAACTAAATTTCATATGACTTTGTAGATTATTTTGTTAATTATGATATATATAATATTGTTGTTTTTTTATTTCTATATTATTTTGTTTAACAATTTTTTTCATATGTCTTTCTTTGTTCTAAATTTCATGGATGATCTGCTGTAATTCTGTACATTTTGGATGGGAGCATTCGGAATTTTTTGTTGGAAGTTAATTTCCGACTTTGTACATCATTTGATTATTTTCATTGGACAGTTTAAATCAATATCTTGAATCGCATATTTGATTTAACAATAATGTTGAATACTATTATAATTTGTTTAAGATTTTTATTATTTTCTTTGAATAATATTCTAATATTTAATTTAAAATTGAAAAATATTTAAATATTAGAAGGGTCATATAATATATTATATTGTTAAATAGGCCATTGCGCCAGGAATTTAATTCGAAAATTTATTTAATAATATGAAAAATTAATCTAAATATTAATTTGGAGGAATGTTTTTGTCATACGTAGATGATGTAATTGAAACTATTATAGCACAAAACCCTTCTGAACCAGAATTCCACCAAGCTGTACGCGAAGTATTGGAATCCTTAAGGGTTGTCATTGAAGAAAACGAAGAAGAATTCAAGAAAAACGCACTTCTTGAAAGATTAACAAACCCGGAAAGACAATTCAAATTCCGTGTTCCATGGGTAGATGACAACGGTCAGGTACAAGTTAACACCGGTTACCGTGTACAATTCAACGGTGCAATCGGACCTTACAAAGGCGGATTACGTTTCCACCCATCTGTAAATCTTGGTATTATTAAATTTTTAGGTTTCGAACAAATTTTCAAAAACTCCTTGACCGGACTTCCAATTGGTGGAGGAAAAGGTGGATCTGACTTTGATCCTAAAGGAAAATCCGACAGAGAAATCATGGCATTCTGTCAATCTTTCATGACTGAATTATGCAAATACATCGGAGCAGATACTGACGTACCTGCAGGAGATATTGGTGTAGGTGGCCGAGAAATAGGATTCTTATTCGGTCAATACAAAAGAATCAGAGGTTTATACGAAGGAGTATTAACTGGTAAAGGATTAACCTTCGGAGGATCCCTTGCAAGAACTGAAGCTACTGGATACGGATTATTATACTTCACAAACGCTATGTTAAAAGCAAACGACATTGACATTGCTGATAAAACCATTGTAGTGTCAGGTGCAGGTAACGTAGCAATCTATGCAATTGAAAAAGCTCAACAATTAGGCGGTAAACCTGTAACCTGTTCTGATTCAACAGGTTGGATTTACGACCCTGAAGGAATCGACGTAGAGCTCTTAAAAGAAGTAAAAGAAGTAAGAAGAGAAAGATTAACTGCATACGCTGAAGCAAGAGAAAGTGCTGAATACCATGAAGGAAAAGGCGTATGGACAGTAAAATGTGACATCGCTCTTCCATGTGCTACTCAAAACGAATTGCAATTAGAAGATGCTAAAACATTAGTTGAAAACGGCGTTTTAGCAGTTGCTGAAGGAGCAAACATGCCAACCACTATTGAAGCAACAGAATTCTTACAAGAAAATGACGTATTGTTTGCACCAGGTAAAGCATCCAACGCTGGTGGAGTGGCTACTTCCGCTCTTGAAATGTCTCAAAACTCAGAAAGATTATCTTGGACCTTCGAAGAAGTTGACGGTAGACTCCAAACTATTATGGAAACTATTTTCGCAAACGCTGCAGCTGCTGCTGAAGAATATGGCATGGACAAAAACTATGTTGCAGGAGCAAACATTGCAGGATTCAAGAAAGTAGTTGATGCTATGAATGCACAAGGAATCGTATAGATTTCCTTGTTTATTTTTTCTTTTTTTTAGTTTAATAATTTGTTATTTGATTATTGTATAATTTTTAACTTGTTTTGAATTAATTCAATAAGTTTGTAGTTTTATTTTGAATTTTTCGTAAGTAGGGTGGTATCGTATGGTTCATCCTGTTTTTTCATATCTGTGATTTTGCATACGGTCGCATTTCAGAAGTTAATATTTATTATTTTTTACTAAAGTAATATTAAATCTGTTTTATATTCAATTGAAATTAGTCAAATGTTTTTAATCATTAAATTGGGATGAATTTTCTTTTGTAATGTAAAATTAACTAAATGAAGGTAGTATTATGGATATTGAATATATTAAAGACAATTATAAATTTGAAACATTAACTGAAAAACATGATTTAAGTAATTTTGAATGTGGCTCTGATGATTTAAATGATTTTATTAAAAATGATGCATTAATCCAACAACAGGATAAAATAAATATCACTAAGCTAATCACTTGTGATGATGAGATAATTGGCTTTGTATCATTACTAACTGATACTATCCCTTTAAAGAATATTCGTGATGAAAATATTCGGTTAAAATTAAAACATCATTACAATGAAAATATTGAAAAAGTTCCCAAAAAGAAGCCATTGCCTGCGATAAAAATAGGAAGATTTGCAATTGATAAAAAATATGCAAATAATGGTTTAGGTTCACATATTCTCAGAAATGTCATAAACTCCATTAGGGAATTATCTGAAAATGATGTAGGTTTAAGGTTTATTGTTGTTGAAGGTTATGCCAGTGCTTATAATTTTTATGTAGTTCATAATCACTTTTCAAATTTAAAAAGAGACGATAAATTAATTAAAGAGAAGTTGGATAGGATTATTAAACAAAATCCTGAACAAACTTTTTATTTCTATCTTGATCTCAAGAAAAGTTAAAATAGAACTATTCTTTGAGATTCGCATTTTTTTCTAAATTCACGGTCTTCTCTGCTAGGAGGTTCATTCATTTTTCTTAAAAAGTCTCTAGCTTCTTTACCATATAATGTTGGAGTTTCACCAATAGGTTTTGCCATGTGCATTCTCCTCTGTGTTATTTAATATTTGTTTGTATTTTATCCTTTAAATAGTTTACATTTTCATGAAATGGGTAGATAATTATTTTTTTCAAGATTATGGAAATATTTATGTAGTATGGTTTTTTCAAAGCAATTTTACATGGTGAAAGCAATTTTTAAGGTTTAATGGGGATTTTTTAAGAGGCTATATTTTTTTGGAAGTAGGGTGGTATCGCCTAATTTCCACACAAGGAATCGTATAGATTTCATTGTTTATTTTTTTCTTTTTTAGGTTATTAACCATTTATTTGATTATTTACTAATTTTTATCTTATTTTTGATCATGTAGTTTCATTTTAAAATTTTTTCAGAAAATGCATCGTTATTTTCATCATTATATTCTATAATTTTTCTAATTTCTCTTTTTGATAAATCATAATTGTTTATTATATAATTTAATAATTCCATGTCTTGTTCTTCAGGTGAATAAAAATTTCTTATTTTAGATAGCACTGTCAAAAAGACCGTCCAATCATTTACCTTGAAAGCAAGGCTTAAAATTAACGGCAAATGGATTAAAAACAAATGGATAGTATTCAAGTTCAACGGCAAAACCTACAAAGCGAAAACCAATGCTTTGGGAATTGCACAAAAAACCTTTAAAAATAATTAATTGAAAATTTTGTACCACATCTTCAATATAATAAAAAAAGAGAATAACTCAAAGAGTTATTCTACGCTGCTGATTTTACTGGACATGTCTTCGGTGAAGTTCATTGTTTTGAATGAATCGTCGGTTGGAAGTATCATGTTGAATTCATGGATTTCATCAACCTGGCCTGACCCGTTAAAACCATTGAATCCTAATACGTGGCCTCCTTTGGTCTTGTCATCGGACAGGAAGTGAAGATGCCAGCCGTGCATGTTCAGTTCATTCATGTATTCTGGGAAGTATACTGCCACAAGTGTTCCTTTTTGGTCAGTGTGGTTGAATACCTTTTGGTCTACTGCTGCAACTTCTGTGAATTCCTTATATGGTTTTTCCTGTTTTTCAACGCTTCTGACGGTAATGTTTTTAAAATCACCTTTGATTTTGATTACGTACATGTTGTTTGTACCATATTTTTCGATTGTCTTGTTCAGCTGACCGGTCAAATCGTCAAAGTTTTTGGCGGTTATATTGTCTATTTTTCCATCCTCATCGAATTTGGTGATTGTAGCGAATGGCACGGTTTCGTTATCATTCATGACATTGATGCTTCCATCAGCTGCTGCCTGATAAACAACACCGTCTAAAACTATCATTTCACCGTTTACTCCTTCAAATGTTCCAAGACCGATGTCTCCATGTTTTTTAAAATCTCCTACTTTGACTACTCCGTCATATTCTCCATGCATGAAAGCCTGCATTAAAGATACCTGATACATTGAATCGTCTTTATTATTGTTTAGAAGCAATGGACTTTGAGCGCTGGCTGCTGAAACAGCAAGCAGACCAATTACAACCAATGCAAATACTATTTTTTTATTCATTAATATTTCCTCCTTTAAGTAATTAGATTTTTATTGTATCTGAATAATAAGTTTAATGTTTAAATATCGCTTTTTTCCCATATGCTTTTTTGTGCATTTAATAGGTATATTTATAAATTTCACTTTATAGAGTTAATAATGATGATTGAATATTTTAATCAGCGAAAACTGCATTAGATATTTGTTTGTTTAGAATAAAACAAGATTCTTATAAAAATATTTTGTCATGATGAAAATGGGAGAAAAAGCATGGGATACAAAAAAAGCTTAATCATGCTGGTGCTCGTCATATTCATATTTGGGGTGGCAAGCGTAAGCGCCAGCGATGTGAACGATACTATAGTGGCCGGTGAAGATACGGGTCAAATGGAATTATCTGCAGGTGATGAAATGACTGTGGATAATCTGCAAACAAGTGAAGAGAGCAATATATTGGCACAAACAGACAATGAAAAAACTGCGGGTAGAGTAATTGATTCGAAAACATTAACTGCCGGTGAAGAAGGCAACTATTCGCAGTTACGTGAAGAAATTGGAAGTGGCGGAGATAAAAACTTAACTAAAAGTTATTACAAGTATTATGCCGGTGAGAGTAGTTCCATTTCTATTAAAACTTCCGGAATTATCAATGGTAACGGTGCAATAATTGACATGGCAGGTTCCATTACTCCTGCATTTGTAGTAATGGCTCTTAATGTAACGATTAAGAACCTGACAATTATAAATTCAGTGTCTTCTGGTAATGGAGGTGCTATTTACTTCGGAAGTTCCGGTACAGTTGAAAATTGTACTTTTATTAACAATACTGCACATTCTAATGATGGGGGTGCAGTTTATTTTGGTGAGGGCACTACCGGTAGGATTATAAATTGTAATTTTATTAACAATACTGCAAAAGAACTTGGTGGTGCAGTTTACTTTAGGGGAGTAGGTGATGTGACAAACTGTACTTTTATTAACAATATTTACTAACATGGTTCCATCATCTTGTCAAGTTACGTTTGGAAAATCTGCTTATGCTAGGGTGATAAACTGTAATTTCATTAACAACACTGGCACGGCTATTACCGTTGATGATAAGGGTGTCGTGATGAATTGTAATTTTACTAATACATTTCCATCTGCATCAGAGGTTATTATTGTGGGTGGGGGTAATGTGACAAATTGTAACTTTGTTGATAACTCTGTAAAGATTGATATTATATCCATGAGTTGGGGTAATGTGGCAAACTGTACTTTTATTAACAACACTGCTGAGGAGAGTATAGCTTCCCTTAATAAAGCAAATACTGTGGCAAACTGTACTTTTATTAACAACACTGCTGGGGAGAGTACAGTTATCTTTATTGGATCAGGGGCCGTGACAAATTGCAATTTTACAGGCAATAATGCACCTGCAGGTTCTGCAGTTTATTTCCTTAGTGGGTTAGCCACTAAAATTGTTTCTAAGTCTATTTTCTTAAACAATAGGGCAAATGTGGATTCTAACACTCCTTTAAATGTAACTCTAAATGGAAATAATATTGAAATCATTTTCATGGGTCAGAATAATCTTTTAAATGCAATTTATTCTCGTGATGATGCTGAAGTTACCTTTGCCAATGTGACATATTGGGGTGCTGAAGGCATTACTAACATCACAAGTGCCACTTTGCCAGGATCCAACAGGGAAGCCGGTCAGAATATAACTGTCGGGGTGGTTGTTAATGATAAAATTGTTTTAGATAATGTGGTTCATGTCACAGATGCGAATGGTGAAATTGTTTTAAAAAATATAAATCTTGACGGCAATTATTTCATAAGAGTTCGCCATGATGAGGATTCATACTACACGGAAGCTGAAAAAATAGTCACAAACATGAAATTCAGCGTAAATGTTAATAATCAGACAACCAACAACAGAACAGTTAACATCACTGCAAAATCCAATATTATAAAAAATGATGTTATTCCTGGGGGATTAATGTTTATCCTACCGAATGGTACTCAAATTAATGCAAATTATGGTGGGAACGGACTCTGGTGGGCAGAACATACATTTGACAATTATACAACCTATCAGGTCAATGCAACATATATCGGATTGGACAATGTCTCTATCAGCAATGCAACAATAAATATTACTCGGGCTGATTCAAAAATAACATTGCATAATATTACTTTGGATTATGGTGAAAGCAGGAATGTTACTGTAGAAACTGTGGGAGCTACCAAAATTACTGCCAGTATCAATGGCACTAATGCCACTGTTTTAAATAATTTCACTATTCAGATTTCAGGTTTGGGCGCCGGCAATTACACATTGACCGTAACAACAGTACCTGATGACGATCACAATCCTGTTACAGAAACTGCTAAAATTACTGTAGATAAAGCATATGCTGGAATTACGGTTGACTCTGCAACTGTTGACATAAACGTTCTTGATGAAGTTCCTTCAGGAGCTACTTTGACTCCTGAAGATGCAGGTAACTTAACATACGTTTCAAACAATTCAAAAGTGGCAATAGTTGAAAATGGAAAAATCAAAGCTCTTGCCAAAGGTGCTGCTACAATTACAGTATCATTTGCAGGCAATGAAAATTATACTGCAGCTGTAAACAAGACTATTGATGTCACTGTTAATGTGCATGATGCCAGTGTCAATGTAACCAACTCCACTTTGCATTTATTTGTTGGTTATAACTTTACTATTGTTGCCACTACTGTTCCTAGGGATTTGAATGTAACATATGTTGTTGATAACTCTGGTGTTATCAGTGTTGACGAAAAAGGTGTTGTCACTGCATTGAAAAATGGCACTGATTCTATTACAGTTAAAGTTGGCGGCGATGGAGTATATGCTGAAAATTCAACCGCTGTTGCTGTTACTGTAAGTAAAGTACCTACCGAAATCACAGTTGATACTACTCCATTAGACTTGTTTGTTGGTGATGAGATTGTTATTGTTGCTGCTTTGACTCCTGCTGATGCAGGCAATGTTACTTTCACATCCAGTGATTATGATGTTGTTGATTTTGATTATGAAGGCAATGCTATTGCTCAAGGTAAAGGTCAAGCAATTATCACTGTTTCCTTTGCAGGAGATAATAAATATGCAGCTGCTGAAAACAAGACTATCATTATAAATGTTAGCTTGGGTAATGCTAGTGTCACTGTAGATAATGACACTTTGGATTTAAAAGTTGGTGAAACATCTGCAATTAATGCCACCAAACATCCTGACACAATAATGCTCGATATTACATATACATCCAGCAATAACTCTGTTGTGACTGTAGATAAAAAGGGTATTGTTACTGCTGTTGGCAAGGGTACTGCAATCATCACCGTTGAAGTGGGTGATGATGAAATCTATGCTAAAAATTCAACAAACGTCACTGTTACAGTAAGCAAGATACCAACAGAAATTACAATTGCAAATGCTACTGTTAACATGGTGATTGGAGATAAGGATGTTGACCTGGGCATTGGTTTAATGCCTTCTGATGCTGGTAAACCGGATTATATGTCCAGTGATTTGAGTGTTGTCGTTGTTAATGGTGACGGCACATTTACCGCTGTCGGTGACGGTATTGCAAATGTCACCGTTTCATTTGCCGGTGATGACAAGTATGCGGCTTCTGAAAGCAAAAATATCACTGTCATTGTTAGCTTGAAGGATGCCAGTGTCAGTGTAATTAATTCTACTGCGGATTTAAAAGTTGGAGATACATTCGCTATTGTTGCTACAACAGATCCAGCTGGTTTGCCTGTAGTTTATGTTCCTGATAACTCAGGTGTTGTCAGCGTGGATAAAAACGGTAAAATTACAGCTTTAAAAGCAGGTACTGCTGTTGTCACTGTTAAGGTCGGTGACGGTAAGGAATATGCCAGAAATTCAACTTCTGTCACCGTAACTGTATCTGAAAGTAAAATTTCTACAAAAATTGTCGCTTCTGCAGTTACAACGGTTTATAATGCCAATAAATATTTGATTATTACTCTAAAAGATGCCAGCGACAATCCGGTTAGTGGAGTTAAAATAACTGTTAATCTGAATGGTGCAAAAACATACACCACCAATAATAACGGTCAGGTCAAAATATCCACCAAAGGTTTGGCTCCTAAAACATACACTGCAAAGATAACATTCAACGGCAACAGCAAGTATGACAAGTCCGCTAAATCAGTTAAGGTCACTGTTAAAAAGGCAAATCCTAAAATGGTTATTCATCAGAGAACTTACAAGTTAAATGTTAAAGTCAAGGCGTTTGCAGTCATTTTAAAA
>NZ_CADCJB010000058.1 GCF_902801725.1 uncultured Methanobrevibacter sp.
TAAAACACTTTCTGATGAATCTTCACTTAACTTTAACGTTTCTGACGTCGCATTATCATCTGCCGCACTTGCCGCTCCCACAGCAAGTATTGCAAGAAGTAATATCGTCAATATGATTGTCTTTTTTAGCTTCATGATATCACGAAATAAAATTAATTAATATGCTTTTTATCTTTGTTTATGAAGCTATTTATAATTTTATGAAATGCTTTCGCTTTCATTCAAAAAAAATTGTAAAGTATGAACTTTTTAAAAAAATAAGGGATAGGGTTTTCAAACCCTATTCGTAATATTCCTCTTCGGTATTGTTGTATGATGTTGAATTGCTCTGCTTGACCTTTGAAAAGACCACTCCGACCTGTTTGTCCAATTCAACAGTTGTTGTGTTCAGCACTGGCTTGTTCCAGCTGATTATGTAAATGTTCTTGCCTGTGTTGTTTGCAATCAGTGAATCGATGTCATTTCCGTTGTAGGTCTTGAAGTCATAGAACTTATGCAGCCTGTTCATGTTCTCCCCCAGTACGTGATCCACATTCAGGCAGTACATGTCTGTCTTGTTGGCGTAATCCAAAAAGTACATTATCATGTTCTGGCTAGGTATGATGACCATTGAATTGGGATCCTGTGTTATGTTGTCGAGAACAGCCTTCTGGCTCAGTCCGTCCTGATAGATTGTATCGTTAGATGAAATTGTTGTGGCAAGTCCTGTAATGAGAAGGAGTCCTACAAGAGCTCCTGAAATCATGAACATTCTTCTGTTTTCGATTTTGGTCATGATGACAGAGATTGTAAGCCACATTATTGCAGTTGCCGGAAGAAGGTATCTCACCATAAGTATGGGCTTGACGACGACTGAAAGGATAACGCTTAAAACGATTGTTCCCACATAAACTCCTATTCCGCTTAAAATCAGGAACCTGTCCTCTTTGGATATGTTTCCCTTTTCGGTTTCCTTTGAGTAGATATATATTAGTGTTGCCAGGATGAGTATTGCAACTCCGCTGAAAAAGGCGTCTGAAGTGTATGCGTAATATCCGAAGGAATTCATCAGTGTGGGTGCGCTGACTTCAGGAATCCAGTAGCTTTGATGAACCTGGGTCACCTGAATAATCAGTGAAGGAATCCAAGGGATGTAGAGAATGACTGCAGCGGCGGCGGATATTGCCCACATCTTGAGTTCGTCCTTTTTGAATTTGAAAATGTATGCAAAAAGAATGATGTAGATGCATGCTGCAGATATTGCCGCAAAATGATGCGTGTATGCACACAATGCTGAAAACACGCTTAAAACGGCCCATGCCTTGATGTCATTGGTCCTTATGATTTCTGCAAATGCAAGAAAAGCAATTAGAATAAATAGAATTGCCCAGCTGTACATCCTTGCAATGAGAAAGTGTGTGAAAAACTCGCTCATGATTCCCAGAGAAAGTGTAAACAGTCCGGCAGTAAGCCAGCCGTAATCCTCTCTGATTTTAACAGCTGAAATGACCAAAATCAGAATGTATGGTATAATCGAGAGAATCCTTATGCTGAAAAGAAGATCCATCCCGGTCATTGAGGCAAACTTGGCCGCCATCTTTCCCAGAAGATAGTACAGCGGAGGATGCACGTCCCATGTTGTGACTGTCAGAATATCATGAATCGGGAGTGTGACAAGTGTCAGCGAAAAGTACTCGTCGATGTGGATGATAAGCTGATTTAGGGGTGTCAGGAACATGTAGCCCAAAATCAGTATGCTTGATGCGAAAAATATTATTCCCAAAATGTCTTTTTTACTGTTGTAGATTTCCATATTGGTAATTTTGGTGATAGTGATTATTATTATTTGTGCCTATTTTTTTTAAATAATCCTTTGATATTAAGAATGCCTTTTGAATTAATCTGCTGTTTCAATAATTTGTTTTGCCTATACAATCTGTGATTTTCCCTGTATAATTTTATTTTGACTCTTTCGGATTTGTCCAATTCATTTGTAATGGCAGTTTCGATTAAATGTGTTTTCGGCAAGTTCAGTGAATTGATGTAGACTTCCTTCAGGATGCTTTCCCATTTATCAAACAGGTTTTCAGAGTCGATTTCCATTAAAACTTTTTGACGGGCCAGTCTTCCCATTTCGATTGCTTTATCTGGATTGTCCAGTAAATCAAGCATGCATTCAGCCAAGCTGTCAACATCTCCCTGTTCAACCAGATAACCGTTTTCATCATTGATGATGAAATCTGCAGGACCGTAATGGATGTCATAGCTGATTACTGGTGTGGAGTTGAGCATTGATTCCAAAACAACCATTCCCAATCCTTCGAAATTTGATGTAAATAGCGTTGCAAGGGAAGAAGACATCTCTTCGGAAACATTGTCGCTATGTCCTTTAAATATTACTTTATCATTAAGGCCAAGCTCATTTACTAATGATTTCAGTTTTTTCTCTTCATTTATCTCTGAAGGGGTTGTGGCTCTTCCGAAAATTTCTAATTTTGCTTTGTCGTTTTGTTTTGAAACTTCGCTGAATGCCTTGATTGCATCGGTGATGTTTTTCTCAGGGCTCAGCCTTGCAAAAAGTGAAAGTTTGTTCAAATCTTTTTTTATGTTGTTGTCCTGATTGTATTTTGAAAGCTCGATGATGTTTGGAATCGCTTTAATTCTGCTAACGTTAAATTCATGAATTAAGTCGTCTTTAAGTCCTTCGGTCAACACAACAACATAATCCAGTTGGTCCACATTTTCCAAAATGGAAAAATCATCTCTGATTGGGCTTCCGTAATGGTGCTCTCCGGTATATGGATTTGTGTGGATGCTTGCAATCTTATAGGCCAAATCGGAGTCGATATTGTTGAAGTTTGGAACGATTCCTGAGTTTTCATTAACCAGAAACGGTTTGTTTTCACAGGTTATAAGAATTTCCGTTATAAAGTAATCATAAAATTCAAATTGATCTTTGAATTTGATTTCCTGATTAAGCTGTCTGTCGATTAGGGTAATGTTGTTGTAATTTTCTATTTCTAAGAATTTGAATCCGTCATTGGTGAAAAAATATTCCTTGAATGGATGTCCATTACGGTAATGCTTGATGGAGTAATAGTTGTTTGTGTAGTGTTTGCTTTTTACCAGATTTCTGCTTAAGTTGGTGGCATAGTAATTCAATACTGTGGATTTGTCACTCTTTTCTTCTCTTTTAACAATCATGTTGTCTGAATTTTCCACCTCTGGTTTTATATTGTTGTCCAATGTGCTTTTGATGGACAGATAATCAAAAATATTGATGATATCTACGGATTCGTCAAGATAATTGTTTTCATGGAAGTTTTGGGTGATGTATTCGCTGTTTTTTCCATTGTCTATGTTTAATAATGTGATATTGTATCCGTGTTCGGTTAAAAGATTTGCACGGTTGAATGTTGCTTTTGCAAGCCCTCCGATTTCCATGTCAAAGCCATAAAACAATAAAAATATTCTTTTTTCCTTGAGTTTATTGATGATGATATTTTCATCATAATTAAAGTCTAATTTTTCAGACAGTTTTGAAGCATTATAAAAGTCTTTTTTAGCTATCAGCGCTAAAAATTCATCCAAGTATTCTGGTGGATGTATTCTTGGCGAAGCTATAAACTCTTCAAACAGAGGATTTGCCATATGTAGCAAGTCAATTTTGTCTTTAATAGGTAAATCACTTAAAACAAATTGTTTAATCCAAAAGAATAGGTTTCTAGGTCCAATCCATGCATAGTCTTCATCATGTTCTTTTGCAATGTTTAAAACTGCAGTATATGATTTGATAAAACCTGCAAGAACTGATTTACTTTTTTTGGATGTAACTGAATCGCTTTGACGAGGAATATATTCAACGACAGGAGTGTTTATGAATTCTATGCCTCTTGCCTTAAGAAGGCTTTCGGTTACGAAAACAAGGTCCTGAGCCGGAACTCCAACAAGAAAGTCAATGTCCTCTTTTAGGATAAACTCCTTTTTAAAGATTTTCGACCAAACTGAAGGTGTTGTAAGCAGGAGGTTAAAGTTTTCATCAATGCATTGAACTTGACAGGATTCCCCATCCTCTAATTTCAGGATGTCCCAGTTATTTCTGATAGTCTTTGAGTCCCTGTTTATGTCATAGTTGCCTGAAACGAGTTCCAAATCATTTTCACTAATTCTTTTGTATAGAATTTCACAGGCATTTTCTAAAAAGATATCGTCAGGGTCTAAAAACATAAGATAGGGGGCGGTTGCATTTTCAATACCTACGTTACGTGGTTTTCCTGCAAAACCGCTATTTTCACTAAGGCAAATTGATTTTACATTATTGTACTTTTTAGAAAAGTCTCTAATGATGTCTGCACTGTCATCTGTTGATTTGTCATCAACAAAAATTACTTCTATGTTTTCAAAGCCTATTGTTTGTGATTTAATTGAATCGAACGCATTTTGAAGCGTATCTCCAACATTAAAAACTGGTACAATAATTGAAATCTTATACATATTATCTTAGTTTTTCTAGAATCAAATCCATTTTGTTTTCTATATCATCCATTCTGTTTTCCAAATCGGTTTTGGTTTCGGTTTCAGGCTTTTGGGCTATTACAAAACTGTCATACCATGGATCTGAAATTTTGTCTGTTGTTGTTCCAGATTCCAATATTTCAAACTTGACAAATTTTGCCAAACTTCTAACTCCATCCTCATTGAATCTGTAGCAATCATAAGGGTTTTTGTGAATTGGACCTTTGCTTGGAACGATAATGCAACATAAACCACCGGGTTTGAGAACTCTGTTAATCTCTTCCATTGTAAGCCAAAAAAATTCCATATGCTCAAGTGCCTGGCCGGTCACGACAACATCATATGTATTTTTTTCAATTTCATTCCAGTCATATGGGTCTTTAACAACTATGTCAACGTTATTCCCTTCTTTCAAATCCATTCCGTGATATGTCCATTTTTTTCCGTTTAAAATCATTTTATAGTTATAATTGCCAGTTTTATCAAATGATCCGATATCCAATATTTTCAATTCGTCATTTGAGTTTAGATAGGACTTTTTGAAATCTTCCATTTTCATCATTGAACTTTTATGCATTTGCTCACATTCCTTTAATTAAAATTTGTTTTTCAATTTCCATAATTTTGATGATTTTATTTCATTTAACTCAGAAGTTAACCTTTCATTCTCTTCGGATAACTCTTTATTCACTTTTTTTAAATGAATGTTGTCCTCTTGAATTCTGTTAGGTTGTATATTTAATTTTGAAATTTCATTTTTAACGTATTTCAAATCTGATATAATTTCTGAGTCAAAATTGAAAGTTTGATAAATACTATTTAGTAAATCACGATTATTATATTCTCCGTTTTTCATTCTTTCAAAATACTGTGAAAAATTAGGATTGTTTTTGAAAATCTCTTTACCGGATAATTCATCAAATAATTCTGATGAAAAAATTTCACTTAACTCAGCATCATTGCAGTCTTCACAGTAATATTCGCTCATGACTCTTTCAGTAAAAAAATTGAGGTGATTGTGGAAAACTATTTCCTGAATATTGTCGTCAACGCCATGTTTTTCAAATAGGTCACTTGCAAGTAGATATGCTTTTATCAGGCCATAAAAATACTCGTTGGTCAGCTTAAGAGTAACTGATTCGTCACCTAAATTTCTAAAATATGTGTAAAAATTATTCAGTGTCAATGCATTTCTGGAATTGAGAAGTGATTCCAGTAAGAAGACCAAATCCTCTCCGGGGATTCCTTCCGGAAAGTTTATACTGTTACTGATTAATAGGTGTCTATTGAATAATTTTGCAGATATTGCAGGATTTATGTTAAGCAATTGTGGATTTGAAACATTTTTAAAAAAGCTTTCGTTGTTATGCAATAACGGTGGATAGTGCTCAAAAACTCCGTTACTGTAAACGTTAATATGGCCTCCAATAACTATGTCTGTATTGTAGAATTGAATTTTTTCATATAAAACTTCACAGGCATTGACTAACAGTTCATCATCTCCATCCAGGAAAAGAACATAATCTGAAGTTGCCTTTCCAAGGCCAATATTTCGGGGAACACCGGCATAACCACTGTTTTCGCTGGTTGAATACACAGTTACATTTTCATATTTTTTGGAAAAATCCTCTAATTTGCTTAATGTATTGTCTGTGGAATTGTCATCGACAAATATGACTTCAATATCCTCAAAACCGATGCTTTGGCATTTGATGGAATTGAACGCCTTGTCAATTGTGTTTTCCAAGTTGAATGTTGGAATAATAATAGATAATTTATACTTGCTCAAGTCAATTCCACCTTAATATTTCATTCTGCACTGAACAACTGTATCTGCCAGGAATGTCCAAGGATTTTCTTTAATGATATTGAATTCATATCCCAAATCCAGATTGGCAACCCATGGGATTATATCAAAGTAATCTGAAACCTTATGATACATGCTGATAAAAAGAATAGGTTTTTGTGTTTTAATTGTGTTGACTGCTCCTTCAAGCAAATCCATTTCGGCTCCTTCAACATCAATTGTGATGTATCCGACTTCCAAGTTATTTTCCTCAACGAATGTGTCGATTGTAGTCTCCTGGACTTTAATTTCTTTGTCATAGCTTCTTAAGTCTGAATCGCTTGTGATTCCCTGCACATTTTCCCCTGAAAGGAACAGGGTTCTCTCGCCATCCATATTTCCAAGTGACTTGTTTATGGGAATGATATTTTTGATGTCGTTATCAGCAATATTTTTTTCAAGTATTTCAAATGATTCCTTAAATGGTTCGAATGCATAAACGTTTTTTGTTGTTCTTTTAGATAAGGGCAGTGATGTATCTCCTGTAAATGCTCCTGCATCAATGATATCCTTGTTTTTAATGTATTCAAGGTCATTTTGTGAGAGTCCGACTTTGACAAAGGGGTGCAGGTTATAGTCTCCTGTGAATTTGTATCCTGCAATGCCATCTTCAGTTGCATTGTTTGCCTTGAACTCTGTGAATTTCTTTTGATCGTCCAGTTCGTAATTGAAATACAGTGTATCTCTTTTTATCATGTTGATGGTCATTGCACGAAGCATATACCATTTGAATACTTTTCTTGCATAGGTTGGCAGGTGTTTTGTAACCTCTTTAATCTTGTC
>NZ_CADCJB010000059.1 GCF_902801725.1 uncultured Methanobrevibacter sp.
GTTTTATCTTCGTTTACACCGTAGTCAGATGCAATCGCACTGATCATTTTTGCTCCTTGATCTAATACTTTAGCAGTAGGACCGTAACATCCTCTACATTGAATACCAATAGATGGACATTCTGCTCCACATAAGGATACTGTTGCAGGACCCATACATACTAAACCTTGAGTAATTAAACATAAATCAGGTTCAGGAGCTCCTAATTCAAATTGTCTTTTAATGAAGTCCATAGCTAAACCAGCAGGTGGTTTTTCTCTAGGACATACTTCACAAAGGTTGGTTGAAGGTAATTCAATAGTTTCTCCTCTTAATAATGTTAAAATAGCTTCAGCTACAACATCGGAACGAGGTGGACAACCTGGAATCATTAAATCGATATCCATAACTTCACCAATAGGTCTTACTCTGCTTTCGAGATGAGGTACATCTTCGTTAGGAATAATACCTTCTGGGTTTACAGTAGATACAGAATTAATGTATGCTTCTTCTTCTAATTCTTCAACAGTCCATAAGTTTCCAAGACCAGGGATACCTCCGTAGCAGGAACAAGTTCCGTAAGAAATAACCATGTTAGCTTTTTCGTTTAACATTTCAGCTAATTCTCTGTTTTCATCGTTCCTTACTCCACCTTCGACAATAATAATGTCTAATTCTGGTACTTCATCATATTTAGTATCCATGAGTACAGGGGAAAATTCGAAATCCGCAAATTCCATAACATCAATTAAGGATTCGTGGAAATCAGCAATGGATAAGTGGCAACCTGAACAACCACCAAACCACATAGTTCCTATTTTTACTTTATCTGCCATATTAAACTCCTCCAATTTATCTTTCAGCATCTAATTGTTCTTTTAATGGAGCTGGACCTAATTCTTTGATTCTGTTAACCATCATTTTAACAGATTCTGAGAATTTTTCACCTTCGGATGCGGAAATCCAATCGTGGTGAACTCTTTCTTTTCCAATTCCCATATCTTCGACTAATTTATAAATTAATCTCATTCTACGATCTAATTTGTAGTTACCAGCATCATAGTGGCAGTCACCCATGTGACATCCTGCTACAAATACCCCATCAGCACCTTCTTGGAATGCTTTTAAAACAAATTGTGGGTCAATTCTTCCAGAACACATTACACGAATAACTCTAATATTCGGTGGGTATTGCATCCTTGCAGTACCTGCTGTGTCTGCTCCTCCATAGGAACACCAGTTGCAACAAAACATTACAATTTTTACATCATCAGCCATAGAGTTTCTCCTCCTCTATAAAATATTTTTTCCAATTTTGAAAAACTTGTGTTTCTCAAAACCAATTTTAAACTTTTTTAAAAAATTTTAAAATCTTTTTTTAAGGAATACATGTTTAGGTACGCCTTAAAATCACAATTTATGTACGTAATGAGCTAGCTCAGCATAACATTATGTACTGATTAATATATTTCATTAATAATTAATATAAAGGTTACTCGGAGATTAAAGTCAAAAAGTTTATATACTATAAAACAAATTTTTGAAAATAACAAAAATAGCGTTAAAAAAAGAAAAATTAGATGGAATTACATTCCATCAAGACTCATATCAATCATATTTTGAGTTTGCTGAGCTAATTCATCAGGAAGCCCAGTTATATCCATATTTAAAAATCCTCTAACAATCATGGATTCTGCATCTTCTTCATCTATACCTCTGGAAGTCAAGTAGTTAATCTCATCTTCGGAAATTTTACCAACTGCTGCCTCGTGAGACATTTCGAGATTTGCAGAACTGGCTTCCAATTCAGGGACAGCATAAATGAAACTATCGTCAGATAAAACCAATCCATGACATTCCAAATGCCCTTTAACATCAGGCACAGTTCCTGCCAAATGACCTCTTGCGTAAATTTTGGATTCATCCTGAGCCACAGCTCTGGAAATAACTTCTCCCCTAGCACCAGGGGCATTTAGAAGAACTCTTGAACCGACATCAATGATTGAGTCTTTTTTACCACCTTGAATACTTTGGAAAATAGCTCTTGAGTTTTTACCATCACAATAAGCAGTAGGGAATGATTGTATAGTGCTTACAGGACTTGTTAAAATATAATTGTTAATGTAAGTTGAATCATCCATTAATTTAACACCGGTTCTGGGACGAACTTCAACCTGTTCTGCCCAGTTGTGAACCATTGTAAAGGTTATTTTGGAACCCGGTTTCAAATACATTTCTGATACGCCAACGTGCATTGCAGACCCTATATCATCACCTGTTGCACATCCGGTAATCAAATGCAATTCTGAGTTTTCTTCAGCGATAATCACATTATGTGCAGTCTGCATGATATCTTCATCGCTGATAAACATACACGCTTGAACAGGCATTACCTCTTTGGTTCCTGGAAGAGACCTTACAAAGTAACCGCTTTTGACACCATCCTCTTTTTCTCTTAATGCAGTTTTAGCAGTATACTTATCTGCGTCAGGTTTGACAACATTCCAAAGGTAATCATCCAACCAGCCGTATTTTTCCAGTGCAATGCCAATGTTCATCACTTCGATTGAATCGGACATGGAGTTATTTGTAAAAATATTACTTTGATCAACCTGCAAAAATGATCCTGACCTGTTTGTCTCATCGGTGTCTACACCAACCTGCAAAAGGTCTTTTTTAGTTTGTTTGTCCAAATCGTCCAAATCGTCAATCATGTCCAAAGCATTAACTGTTTCATCAGTGAAATTTTCAATAGTAATATCAGCACCTAAAGCTGCTTTTTTATCTTTTGCCCTTTCAGCATCATCATAAACATTGCGCACATTCAACACATCCATTAAAACCGTTTTTCCTAATATCTTCAAGAATTGCAGAAGGATTTCCAGAACAGGAAATTACTCCATTCATTAAAACGTGCGCTTTATCCGCACTGACAAAGTTTAAAATATAACCTAAATGAGTAATTAGCAATCCGCTTCTTTTTCTATGACGTTTAGTCTTATCCTTGTCCAACAAAGTTCCAATTTCAGAAGCCAACAATTCAACATTTTCAATATCCACACCAGAATCCGGCTCGTCAAACATGGTAAAGTCAGGCATCTGAGCCAATAACTGTAAAATTTCAGAACGTTTTACTTCCCCACCGGAAAAACCAAGATTAACATCCCTATCCAAAAATTCATCACTGAACTTAAGTTGTTTAGCCAATTCTTGCATTCTTGGATTTAATTCCTCTTTCATGTCCTGATGAGATTCAATTTTTAATAAATCCCTTACTGAAACTCCCCTTATAGCAGGAGGGGTTTGGAAACTCACTCCAATACCTAATTTTACTCTTTCAGCAGTTGTTAATTTAGTAATGTCCTGGCCTTTAAATTTAATGGAACCTTGAACTACATCATATTGCGGAAAACCTAATATGGTTAAAAATAAAGTACTTTTTCCAGCACCATTAGGTCCTAAAAGAACATGAGTTTCCCCTTCAGCAATGGAAAGGTTAATATCTTTTAAAACTCTTTTTCCAGCTACTTCAACAGCTAAATTTTCAATTTCAAGCAACATATAATCACCTTAATAAAATATGAATTTGTTATACTAATATAAATATAATCTACAAAATATAAATACTTAACATAGCCCATAAAAAGGGATATCAAATAATAATAAAATAAATAAAAAAAAAGAAGATAACTGAATTATTCAGTTACAATAATAAATTCGCCGACTTTTTCGACTTTAGCAAAAGGAACTAACAATAAGTCACCGTTTCTTTTAGCACCTTTTACATGAATATTACGGTCACTTTCTACCCTAATAGCAATATCAACGATTTTACCTGTTTTTTCATTGATAATTAATTCATCCAATACGCCAAGAATACGTGCATTGTTGGTAGCTACCTGATAATTTTTGATTTCACTCCATAATTTTTCTTCTCTTTTTGGAATTTGTTTATTTTCCATCAAATCACCTAATAAAAATTAAATCTAATTATATAAATATTTAACTTCATCATATTTAAACATAATATTCATGGAATAATTTTTCAGCAACTTCACTGTCGGGAATGGTATTGATATTTAAAGCCAATTCCACTTTTGGAATGACCAGCTGTTCCTCATCCTGAACTATATTAATGCTTCTCAAAACATTCAAACCTGAAGGAACGTTGCCATCGAATTCATAGGAATATTCCAGTCCCAAATTTTCAAAAATCCCAACAGGAACCAAAATTGATAATGCATCCTTGTCGGAATTCAAATAATGATTCAAAACGAAATCAATGGTTTCAGTAGATATAAATGGCAAATCAGCATTAATAAAAAGCAAAATATCATCAGCGGATTTTTTTTCAAAATAATCCAAAATATAAGACAAATCAGTTAGATAATCATCACCAGATGTATCCAAAATTTGAAAATCATCATCCAGAGACTTCAAATAATCAATGGTTTCACGGGTATTTGGACTCACTGCAATAACCAATTGGTCGATTAATTTAGATTGATTTACATTCTCAATCACATATTTAATTAAAGGTTTATCATGTAATTTGAAAAGAGGTTTTTCGCAAGGAACTTTCAGTCGAGTTCCCCTACCTCCGGCCATCAAAATTGCATAAATCATGATAAACCACATTAAACTTAAGCGAATTTACCGCCAGCCATTTTCATACGATCTTTAAGAATGCATCTTCCTCCTTGTTTACCTCCAATAGGGAATTTAGGAGTACCCATTGAATTCATACAACGAGCCATGATTGCTGAACCAAGAGCAAGACCATCTTCAACAAACACTACATTTTCAAACTTATCCTGCACTGCCTGTAAAATAAGTTCCGGTTTTCTACCTGTAATTCCTGCCCTTCCAGTAATACCTAAAGCAGAGCCTGGAACAATAACATTTTCTTCAAATGCAACATCCAAAACCCTTTTAACAATGTTTGTACTGACATAATCCAAAGTTGAAAGCAAGGTTGGAAGACCATCAGCATCATAGAATTGAGCACCCAATTCCATCAATTCAGGTAATTTATCCCCATTAACACCAACATCACAACCAATTAAAGTAGTGCCAGCATTATCTGCAGCAACAGGATTGACTGGAACAGTACCAAACCTTTGAACATCCATCGGAACTTTACGAATATCGATTAATTTATGAGCCTCAAGTGCATTAGCTTCAGCTTTTTTATGATTAGCTTTTTTCATTGCCTTTTCGGAATATAAATCCAATGCAGCACCATTTTTCTTATCAATCTGACCTGATCCTCTTGCAAGAGAATCGCTTACAACACCTGCAAGACCTAAAAAGTTACCAACAGTATTTGCATAAGGTTCATTATCATTAACAATACGCCCGGCTAATGTTGATCCGAAATCTAAAGAAACACAAGGGTTTCTATAATCAACTTCAGTCCATTTAGCACCTAATTTAATTCCAGCAGTAACAAGTTCCCCTTCCATTTCATTAGCAACTGTTTCTTTACCTTTAGGAGGAACAACACTTACAACAGCCCCATCAAACATGATATTTTCCAAAAGAGAATGTTTCTGTAATCTTTCCGGAAGTTGGGAAATACTCATTGCTGGAGACATCTTACGAGGAGGTATATCTGCTGCAAGACAACCATCAGCCAATGCAATAATGAGTTGACCGGCTTCTTCAGCAGTTGCAAAACCTGCAGTTACACCAGTAGACCTAACAACAAAATCCAAATCTTCATCCTTATCGACTTGACATTTTTTAAGAGATTCCAAAACAGTATCCCTAATTAAATCAGTTACAGCTTCTTTAGAAAGTTCAATTCCCCACACAGTTTTACCAAAAACCTCTTCTGAAGGTTTAGGTGGCCTAATATCACGAGTCATTTTAACTGTTTTATTCAAAAGATAAGATTCACTAGTATTTAAATTAGTAGCCATTACAATAGATTTTGTAGTGGTGTTACCTAATTCAACAGAAGCAGTTACATAAAAAGTATCAGGCTTTTTAACAGCACCCGGACTTGCAGGACCTGCCCTCTGAGCCTTTAATGTAGCCAAATTGCCATCTTTGGAATGGGCAATTATAGGTTTAGGACCTTTATTGAAAATTTTACTTAAAAAAGACATTATCTAACCTCTCCAAAATATAAAGTTAATTAATAATCTCTTTTTAAAATAATATAAATTTTATTAAAAAATTTTTAAAAAAAATCAGTTATAAAAAAATAGTTAGAAAAAATAAAAAAAATTGATTAGATGAAATGAATCATCTAATCGGGACCCCTTATATCTATAATAATTTGTTAATTGGGTGTTCTTCAACAGGTTCGGTACCGATATCTTTTGCTGCTTCAGCAATCATGATATCTGCCATACCACAAGCAGGGAATGCAAGTCTTGCGTTTTCGATTGGTCCAAAGAGAACGAAGTCTCCTCCAGCCATTTGTTGAACAATGTTAGAACCAATATCACAAACAGGCCATGCTTCTTTGTGTTCTTTTTTGTATCCTCTTAACCAATCCCATGCGGATGGTACGTTGTGAATACCGGATCCTACTGGGTATCCCCATTTAGCTTTTACTGCGTAAGAAGTTCTTACAGCAGGTCCAGCACCTTGACCTAATGGAGTAACTGCTACATCCATGAATGGTTTAGTAATACCACATTCGTCAGCCATTTCGAGAATACCTTGGTCGATTACATCTCCACCAGTTTCCCAGATTTCGATTTTTCCTTCTACACCAGCTTTCATTGGGTTGAAACCTAAGAGAATGGATGCGTCGATGTCTGAGTTTTTAACAGCTTCGATTTCACCAGGTTCAGCTGCCATACTTAAAGAGTTGTAAACAGCTCTTTCGCATAATCCTACTTCTTGAACGTATTCTACACCTGCAATTTTAGCAGCAGCTGCAGTTGAATCTATAAGGAAAGGTTTGTCACAGACGTCTCCTACAAATTCTAAGTATTTTACCATAGCTTCTGCAGTAGCACCGAAAGTTTGTACAACACAAGGGTTTCCGGTTAC
>NZ_CADCJB010000060.1 GCF_902801725.1 uncultured Methanobrevibacter sp.
GTTACACTTGAAAACATTACAGTAATCAATGGATATGCCAAATATGGTGGAGCTATTGACCTGGAAGCAGGTACTTTAACCCTGATGAACTGTAATTTCCGCAATAACAAGGCTTATGATGAGGGTGGAGCCATATATATTGGTAAATGGGATGCAGAAAATGATGCAACTCTCATTGCAGTAAACACTACCTTTACAAACAATTATGCAGAAAGTGAAGGTGGAGCAATCTATATTGCATCAGATAATTTAGACGGTCAATCAACGTCAGCATCATTTATGTTATGTACCTTTTTAGACAACTACCAAGGTGAAGATGATGAGAGAGTGAGGAATTACTTTGCTGGTGGTAATGTTGAGGAAATAACTACCCAATATTGTATCTTTAACGGTAATGGTACAATATACAATTTTGAAATAGATAAAATCAACCAGACTGTCTATGTTAACGGTACCTCTACTGATGTATTCGATTCAGTGGTCTTATTGTACTTCGGTCAGACACCTTTATACACAATTTACAACAACGGTTCACGTGATTTCAGCGTCACTTTTGAGGATGTAATGGGCGGAAACTATACTCTAGGTGTAATGAACGACCATAAATTCAATACATACATATTTGATGTCACATTTGAAATGAAAGTGCCGAATTTCATCATATCCGAAGATGAAGTATATGAAAATTTAACCGATGCTATTGATGCGGTTGCGGAAAATGGCATTATTTATGCAAATGTAAACTATTATGATGAAGACAATATGGAAATTGATATCGCCAAATCATTCACCCTTAAAAACTTCAGAAACCGTGATGTTGTTTTCGACGGCAGCAGTGAAAAATGGTTCTTTACAATAGCTGAAGGATATACTGTTGTATTTGACGGTTTACAATTTACTAATGGTGGCATGAAAAATTATGCAAGCATTGAAAATAACGGTAATTTAATAATTAAAAACTGCTCATTCGACAGTTTTGAAACTGGTGAAATTATACACAACACAGGTTCATTGAACATATTAAACACTACGTTTTCACTTAATTCTGTTAATAATGCTCTTGTTTGGAATGATAGGAACTTATACATTGAAACAGTTGAATTTTCAAACAATATCGTCAATAAAAGTTCTGCAGTATACAACAATGGAGTTGCAGAAATTGTCTCTTCCAATTTCACAGCCAACAGTAATAGCGGAAATGGTGGTGTAATATATAACACTAATTCATTGTCTGTTAAAGGCACTGTTTTCACAGAAAACGAGGGTATGGATGGTGGAGCTATTTACAGTATGGGAATTTTACAGGTCTTAAACTCTACTTTTGAAGATAACAGTGCAAACGGATATGGCGGAGCAATTTTCAATGGAAATGAAGCAAACATATTTAATTCAACATTCACTGGAGGATCCAGTGAAAAGGACGGTGGAGCTATTTATAACAATCACACAATGACTGTGGATAATTCCACATTCGTTGGCAATACCGCAACCGGAAAAGGCGGAGCCATTTACAACAATGGATCTTTGGTACTTAAAAAATCATTCTTCGGAATTAACTTTGCTGATGAGTTTGCAAACATTTACAATGCAGGAGATATTCAATTTAGCGAAAACACATTCGATTTCTATGATGTAATATTGGATATACCTGATGGTCAATATGGTATTCCTACAACAATTACAGGTACACTTAACCCTGAATTCAACATGGATGTTCAAGTAACATTGCCTGGATTTGTTAATAATGATGATGCTACAGTCATCATTTCTGATGGTATATTTGAATACGTTACAGACATTCTGCCAAAAGGTATTTATCCTGTTAAATTGGATGAGGTCATTTATGACAGCTACGGCAACATTTATTATGGGGAATTAATAACTGATAGGCTTATCATAAACAAGGCCAATGTCTACATCAATCTTACTGTAGATGATGTTGTCCTTCCTGGAACACCTGTTTTAAAGATCAACACAAGTAAAAACGGAACATTCCATCTTCTTTTCAACAATAAGCTTTCAACTTTCAATATTACTTGTAGTACAGCCATATTAACATTGGATGAAGTCGGTGAAGGAAATTACACTGTATTCGTTGTCCGTGAGGGTGATGAAAACTATAACGATGCGATAAACGCAACCACCTTCAAAGTCGCTGAATATGAAGGCAATTTCATTGTCAACAGTACAGGAAATCAATTCGATACATTACGTGAAGCTCTCGCAGATTCTTCAAATGATGACATCATTTATGTAAGGGAAGGAAACTATAGTGGTGCTGACAATTTCGGACTGACTATTTCCGGTAAGAGATTATCTATAATTGCACTTGGGGATGTTGTTTTTGCAAATTCAACTGATTCACGGTTTTTGAATGTTAGTAAAACTTCTGATGTTACTATATGTGATGTTGTAATCTCGGGATGTAATAATAAACATAGTAGTGTCATTAGCAATTACGGTAATTTGACTATTGATGGCTGTATGTTTATTAATAATACTGCTGATGGTCCACATATTATAGATAATGACGGAAATTTAAGTATTGTTAACTCAGATTTTTATAATAATATACTAAACTCAAGTCTTATCCTAAGTTCTTCCGATTATCTTGTTCTCATTAATGAATCAACATTTGAAAACAATACAATCAATTCAGATCACCTCATTTCAATAAGTTATGCGAAATCAGCAAAAGTTATATCAAATGTTTTTGTCGCGAACAACATAGATAGTTTCAGTATCATTTCAGTTAGCAATTGTGAAGATGTTCTCATTAGTTCTGCGTTTTACAATAACACTCAAAACGGAAATGCTATTACTACATTTGGTATCACCAATCTGCTTGTTAATGGTTCCATATTCACGGGCAATACTATGGATTATATAATTAATTCACAATTCAGTAATCAAACTACTATTTCAGGATGTACATTCGCAGATAATGCTGTTAAAAATGTTGTTTTAAGTAATGACATAAATCTATCCGTTCTTGAATCCACATTTTCAAAAAACACACTTTCAGGCCATGGTGCATTAAACATTGCATCAGTAATGAATGCAAGTGTCAATGGCAGTACGTTTACAAACAATAAGGCAGACAAATATAGAAACATCTATGCTGTTTGTGATGTTAATATTTCAAATTCAGTGTTCGATGCCCTAAACGTTGATTATAGTGTTTATGATATTGACTACGGACAAATTGAAACAATTGAGGGCAGTATTGACATTGGTACAAACCTAAACTTCACAGTTAATTTAGACATTAACTCCAATATTTATTCAGTCAATGTAACTGACAATAACTTCACCTACAATTCAGGTATCCTTAACGGTGGGGACTATGATGTGGTATTAAATGCAAAAGATAATAAGTCAAACACTTATCTATTTGATAAAATAACCAAAATATTCACTGTCAATCGTATAAATCCTGGATTAAACATTTCAATAGCAGATATTACTCTGGGTGAAAAATTAAAAGTTAATTTAACAATTAATAAGAAAACTACTGCTAATGTTGTTTATGGACTGAATGGAAATATGTATACCAAGAGTCAATTGGAAAATCTCACATTGAATCATGGTAATTATTTGGTTACAGCAATGTATAGAGGAGATAAAAACTTCCTTTCAGCTACTTTTATGGCTAATGTTGAAGTTCACAAAATCTCTCCAAACATAACTGTCAATGATGTTGCAGTTAACTATGGTGAAGATATTAAAATAAATGTAAGTGTTGATGTTGCCGATTATTATACTGTATTTTTAGGCAATGAATCAATTTCATTATATGTTAAGGATAATGCAACATTTACATTCCCAAATGAATACCTCGATCCTGGTAGTTATAACATTACTGTTTATGTATTTGAAAGTGACGATTATGCTGAAGAATATGCCTATGCCAATTTAACAGTCAATAAAGCTGTCGGAGTTTTCAATTTATCTAACGATATAATTATTTATGGTGAAAATGCAACCATTAGTGTGAAAGTTCCAGCCAATGCATATGGAAACATTTCATACAGAGTATATGATAAGGATATGGAACTAGTTTATAGTATCACACAATCCTGTCTGGAAGAACTTGTTGTTCCTAATTTGGGTGTTGGAAGATATGTTGTCAACGGTACTTTTGAAGGTGATTCTTACTACACTAGTGACTCCATAATCAATTCTTCTGAAATATTTGTCAATACTAAATGTATAGATTTAAACATTACTGCATCTAATATAACCTATGGCGAAAATGCTATTGTTAATATTGAAAGCAATGTTGATGGTGAGTATCTTGTTTATGTAGGAAATAAACAAATGATTGTTAATGTCACAGGTGGTGTTGGAAATGCATCTGTTTCTAATTTAACTGTTGGAACTTATGTTGTTAATGTTACTATTATTAATGGCAATTATTCAGCATTTAATGAAACAGTATTTGAGATAGTTCCTAAATCTGTTTCTGTTGTTGTTTCTGTTGAGGATATTGTATATGGCGAGGATGCTATTGTTTGGGTTTATGGTGAAATTGATGGTGAATACATTGTAGGGATATATAATCAAAATTACACCGTAAATGTTTTTGACGGAAAAGGAAATACTACAGTTTCTGATTTGTTTGTTGATGAAGATATTTTAGTTTCTGTGTCTATTGCCGACGGTAACTATAGTGCATATAACACTACAATATTTAACATAGCTCCTAAAGGAATATCCGTTGTTATTTCTGTTGGAAATATTACTTATGGTGAAGATACTGCTGTTATTGTGCAGTCTGATGTTGCCGGTGATTACATCGTAACTATTAGGGATGAAAACTATACAGTATTTGTAAATGGAGGAACTGGAGTTACTTTTATTCCTAATTTGGGTGTTGGAAATCAAATTGTAGTTACTGTTAAACGTGATGATAACTATACTGCGTTTAATGAAACTACATTTAATATTAATCCTAAACTGACCAATGTTTTAGTCTCTGTTGATGATATTACTTATGGTGAAAATGCTTCTGCCAATATTGTTGCTGAAATTGATGGAATGTACACTTTATCCGTAAATGGCACTGAATATCCGATTGAGGTAATTGATGGTAAAGCAAGTCAGGTCATTTCTGGTTTGACTGTCGGAAATTATGTTGTACAAATTGCTATTGTGGATGGCAATTATTCAGCATTTAATCAAACCACCTTTTATGTAGTGCCTAAACCTATTTCTCTTGTTGTATCTGTTGAAGATATTACCTATGAAGAAAAAGCAATGGTTATTGTTGTGTCTGATGTTGATGGTGAGTATTTGGTTTATGTTGATGATGCTCCTTATGTTGTGGATGTTCTTGGTGGTACTGGAAATGTGTCTGTTTCTAATTTGACTGTTGGTAGTTATGCTGTTAATGTTACTGTTGTTGATGGTAATTATTCTGCGGTTAATTTCACTTCATTTGATGTGGCAGTTAAAGAGATTGATGTTTCTGTTTCTGTTGGGGATATTATTTTTGGTGAGAGTGCTTTGGTTGTTGTTGTGTCTGATGTTGATGGTGAGTATTTGGTTTATGTTGATGGTGCTCCTTATGTTGTGGATGTTCTTGGTGGTACTGGAAATGTGTCTGTTTCTGATTTGACTGTTGGTAGTTATGCTGTTAATGTTACTGTTGTTGATGGTAATTATTCTGGTTTTGGTTACACTTCATTTGTTGTTAATCCTAAACCTAAAGAGAATGCTACTATTAGTATTGATGCTCCTGAAATTACTGAAGGTCAAAATGCTACTGTATCTGTAACTTTGCCTGGTGATGCTACGGGTACTGTCACCGCTACTGTTGGCGGAAAAACTTACACTGTTCCTGTAGAAAATGGTGCTGCTACAATTATTATACCTGATTTAGCTAAAGGTGACTACACAATACCTGTAACATACTCCGGTGATGATAAATACAACAGTATAACTAAATATGCAACCATTAATGTTAAAGAAAATACTATTTATAAAATAAATGCTCCGGATGTAACTAAATACTACAAAGGTCCTGAAAGATTTGTTGTAACCGTAAATTACAAAGGTAATCCTTTAGCAAATAAAGAAGTTACTATCAAAATTAATGGTCGTTCATACACCAGAACTACTGATGCAAATGGTATTGCAAGTATGGCAATAGGATTAAATAGTGGAGTATACAATGTAATCTCCACAGTTGATAATCAAACTGTTAACTCTGTTGTAACTGTTTTAACTACAGTAAACGGTACTGATTTAGTAAAAGTATATAGAAATGCTTCCCAATACTATGCAACATTTCGTGATAGCCAAGGAAATTACTTGACTCAAGGAACAGAAGTTAAATTCAACATCAACGGTGTAATGTACACACGTAAAATAACTGAAAACGGTTTAGCAAAATTAAACATCAACTTGCCTCAAGGTGTCTATGTAATCACTGCTATTAACCCTGTAACTAATGAAAATGCAGCAAACAACATTACTGTAATTTCTAGAATCGTTGAAAACAATGATCTAATCAAATATTTCAGAAATGCATCACAATATACTGTAAGAATTATCGGAGATGACGGTAATCCTGTTGGTACAGGTGAAAGTGTTACTTTCAACATCAATGGCGTATTCTATACACGTACAACAGACTCTTCAGGAATTGCAAAATTAAACATCAACTTGATTCCGGGAGATTATATTATCACAGCAGAATACGGTGGATGCAAAGTATCCAACAATATTAAAGTATTGCCAACATTAACTGGTAAGGACATAACCAAAAAGTACGGTCAAAATGGTGCATTCGAAGCAACTTTAGTTAACGGTCAAGGAAAACCTTATGCAAACCAACAAATATCATTCAATATCAACGGTGTATTTTACAC
>NZ_CADCJB010000061.1 GCF_902801725.1 uncultured Methanobrevibacter sp.
TTATGGAGTCTTTGTGCCGATGTCCAATGACTGCATAAATGTCAGCGACGCCTATGGAGCAAATCAGCCTGTAAAGGATAAAGAAGTGTTTGATGCAGACAAATACCCCTACTATGTCTTCAAGGATATTTGCACACGCTGTGTGGGACCGGACAACTACAAAATTTACGGCAAGCCAGTGCAGTCATACTGGCATGATGCGGAAGGCAAGATGTTCGCCGGAATGAGCAAAGTGATTTCGCAGGCAGCAAAGATGAACGACAGTTCCGCCCGGGCAAATTACATCACTTCATACTGCAATGACATGCAGACCAAGGCATTCGAAGACGGCAAAGAGATACTCAACGATGTGGAGTGGACACAAAGCAAAAACAGCAACACCCTTAAGCTCGAGATTGATTCCAACACGCATCAACTGACAAACAAAGAGAAAGTTATCCCCCCAATGGAAATAGGCCTCAATGCGTCAAAATATGAAAGTGTTCCCGCAGCACCGTGACCTATTTAAAATTAGATTTAAATAAAGATTGCATCAAATTTAAGTATATGAATGAAAATCTTTATGGAATGTTCGACAAGGTCGTCCAATCGGAATTTTCGATTATAGAGGATGGTTCAAAAAAGACAATTGAACTGGGAAAGGATGGCGAATACGGAAAAATGGAAACATACTCACTGTTTGACGGCATTATCATCGCATTTATGGACATCAACATCGACAATATCGATAACGTGTTTTTCGAGGATAAAATCTCTTCCCGTTTGCTTCAAATCAACCATTGCGCTAAGGGCAGATACTCATATGCGATAGGCGACGATAGAATTGTCTATTTCGGAAAGGGAGATTTGTGCGTCAGCATTTATGACTTGACAAAGACAATTTCCGATTTTCCTCTGGGATATTACAGAGGCCTGGAGATTTTCATTGATGTTGATGCTGCAAATGAACATATCAAGAACCTCATTCCTGATTTTGATTTGATTGAGCTGAACCTTGTCAACCACTTTAAAAGGAAATTTTTAGTTAGTAATAGTTTATAAAAAATACTACTTAAAAATCTAGTTTATTTATAAAGAAAACCTAAATGAATACGAACATTTCGTATAAAACGCATAAAAAAGTTCCGATACTTATCAATTTCCAGCACTAAAACTCTAATAAAAAATTTATTTTGATTAATTATAAACTTTTAGAGGTTCTCCGGAATTTAATTTGAATAATATTATTAACTTTTAAAAGCAGATGTTTAACTATGTATCAAGATATGATAATCATTCGTGGAGCAAAGGTTCATAACTTAAAAAACATTGACATTGACATTCCACTTGGAAAGATTGTGGCCATCAGCGGAGTTTCAGGATCCGGCAAATCATCACTAGCACTAGGAGTACTATACTCAGAAGGGTCTAGAAGATATTTGGATGCATTATCCACATATACCCGCCGAAGAATCTCACAAACCCGAAAAGCTCAAGTCGATTTAGTTCAATATGTTCCGGCCGCATTAGCACTACATCAAAGACCAAATGTTCCTAACATCAGGTCCACTTTTGGAACTTCAACTGAACTTTTAAACTCACTTAGATTATTATATTCTCGATGCGGGAATTATACATGTCCTAATGGTCACATTCAAGAGCCAACTTTAAATGTGGCCCGTGAAATCCCAATCAAATGCCCTGAATGTGGCGTGGAATTCTATGGATTGGGTGCCGAGGAATATGCATTTAACTCGGATGGAGCATGTCCAACATGCGAAGGTACAGGTTTAATTAGAGACGTCGATGACTCAAAATTGATATTAGACGATAGCAAAACACTGGAAGAGGGGGCAGTTGATGCCTGGAATCAATTTGGCATCTCATGGATGTATCATGTTGCAGGTGAACTTGGTGTTCGGTTGGATGTTCCGTTTAAAGATTTAACTGACGATGAAAAGGATATTGTTTATAATGGCCCTACAGTGAAAAAATATATCAACATCCCATCCAAAAATGGCAAATTATTTGAATTGAATGCAGAATACAGAAATGCTCATAAAGCTATTGAAGAGGCTTTAAGAAATGCAAAAACAGAAAAGGGATTAACTAAAATCAATAAATTTTTAACAACAACCGTTTGTAGCGATTGTGGAGGAACAAGATTAAATTCAAAAGCTCGTGAAACTCTATTGGGAGGAATAAATCTTGCAGATGCATGTAAAATGAATTTAAAAGATTTGGTTTCATGGGTAAATGATATCGTGACCGAATTACCTGACAATATTCGTGAAATGGCACAGGATATTGTAGAGGAATTCATGGACAATGCAAATATCCTACTTGATTTAGGTTTGGGTTATATTTCCCTTGATAGGCCTTCAAATACCTTATCTACCGGTGAGCTTCAGAGAGTTCAAATTGCAAAAACATTGAAAAATCATACAACCGGAGTATTATATGTTTTAGACGAGCCGTCAATCGGTCTGCATCCAAATAACGTTGATGGACTAATAAATGTTATTAAAAGATTAGTGGATGATGGAAATTCAATTATCCTAGTTGACCATGACACGAAAATATTAGGTATTGCCGATTATATGATTGAGCTTGGCCCAAATGCGGGAGCTGACGGTGGAAGCATAATAGCTAAAGGAAGTTTAGATGAGATTGTAAATAATCCTTCCTCACAAATCGCCCCATTTTTAACTAATTCTGAAAAAATCATCATAAGGGACAAATCAGACAATATTTTTGAAAATGGTGAAATTGAAATTAAAACCTCTGAAATCCATAATGTTAAAGAGATGGCAATAAAAATTCCTAAAGGAAAATTAACTGTTGTAAGTGGAGTTTCAGGAAGCGGTAAAACCACCCTACTTTTAGAATCCATGTATCCTGCAATCAAATCTTACATTAACGGAGAAGATTTGCCAGATAATGTAATAGATTTAGAATGCGAAGATATTAAAAAGATTGAGTTGATCGATAGCGTTCCGATTGGAAAGAATGTTAGAAGTACCGTTGCAACATACTCAAAAGTTCTAGATGACTTAAGAAGGGAATTTGCTAAATTGAGTGATGAGTATAAAATGTCTGATTTCTCATACAATACCGGAAAATTAAGGTGTGAAACTTGTAACGGGACAGGCAATGTGTCTATGGATGTTCAATTCCTACCGGATGTTGAAATGACCTGTCCTGATTGTAATGGTCTTAGATATGATAAAAAAGTCGAAGATATTAAATATAATGGGCTTTCTATTGCAGATGTTATGAATCTAACAATTGATGAAGCTCTAGAAGAGTTATTTGAACTTAAAAAGGTTACAGGTAAACTTCAAAAATTATCTGATTTGGGTTTGGGCTATTTAACATTAGGTGAATCAACTCCAAGTTTGTCTGGCGGTGAAGCGCAAAGATTAAAATTAGCATCGGAAATCGGGAAATCACAAAAAAATTCCATATTTATATTTGATGAACCGACAATTGGCCTCCATCCATTAGATGTTAAAGTTCTTATTGATGTATTTGATAATTTAATAGACCGGGGAGCGACTGTTATTGTAATAGAACATGATCTGGATTTAATATCTAATGCCGATTACATTATTGATATTGGAATTGATGAAGAGTATTTTGGTGGTGAAATACTTGCAAAAGGCAGTTTAGAAGATATAATTAGTACCCCTGGAAGTTTAACTGGGAAATATTTAACTGAAAAACTATAAATCAACTTAATTGATTTCCCTCACTAAAAACTCTTTATTTTATATAAAGAAACCCAAAAATAACACGAACAATTCGTATAAAAATTATAAAAAAGTTCCGATACTTAACAAATTCCGGCACTAAAACTCTGATATGGAATTTGTTTTTCTGTAATTATAAAATTTTTGAAAGTTATCTCAACCTAAATCTATAGGTAATTTTCTGTTATTTTAGTTGCAGATTCAACCATTTTTGGACAAAACTCTTTGAATAGATTATTATCCAATGCGTATTTAATGCCTTCTTCGGTTCTAATGTCACAATTAAGTAAATCCCTACAGATATATGATCCGTTTTCCTTTTCAAATTCATCTAAAAATTTTTCACATACTTCATTACTTTTAGATTTACTTTCACCATATTTAAGGCCTAATGCCATTAGTGCACCTGTGCAAGCACCGCAAACTTCACCTTTACGCATCCCACTACCAAAGCATGCACCAATGTTCAAGGCTTGTTCTTCCGAAAGACCTAAATCCTGTGAAAATGTTGCAAATACTGCTTGTGAACACACATATCCGTTTTCAAATAATTGAATAGCATTTTCTATATTTTTCATATAATATAATTTAATTATTTTGACTTATCAATGTTAGTATAAAACTGGATATGACACTGTGGGCATTCCTACTAGACATGTTTCAAGAATCTAGAAATTTTCAGACAGAACATATAAAATAGTTCCGATGCTTATCAATTTCTACCCATGAAAAACACCAATATAAACTTTATTTTATATAAAGAAATCCCCCTAAGAATACGAACATTTCGTATAAAACGAAACTTATTCTCGAAACTTTGATTTGCTGATGTGTTTTTGACATTAACATTAATGATATAGAAGGTCAAATTTAATTCAACTTTGATATATCATGAGCCTTTTCAAACTTATCTTTGAATTTCAAATGGGTGATGTTAATGTTAAGTAATCTTAAAAAGAAAAAGTTAGTTGTGATGAAGTTCACAACTTTGTCTTGTTATTGAGTGCTTGTGAGCATGCATATGCTTAATTCCATTATCTGTAATGATTTCGTCAATGATTTTAACACCTTCGTGGGAGTGAGTATGTTCGCCGTCATCGTGGAAGTGATAATGTGAATGTTCAGTATGTGCAGTATCGATTTTTTTAATTGAATCATCAAAATGCCTGTCATAGAGCAGTGCAGCATTTAGAACTACTAAACATGATCCTGCATTGTGAACAATCGCTCCAGTTACTGGATTTAAAAGACCCAATACAGAGCAGACGATAGCTGCTGCATTTATTGTCATTGACATTGCAATATTCGCTTTGATTGTAAACAATGTGGAATTAGACAGTTTTTTAAGATATGGAATCTTTCCTATATCATCACCTAAAAGTGCGATATCAGCCGCTTCAATCGCAACATCACTTCCAACTGATCCCATGGCCACGCTGACATCAGCTGTTTTAAGTGCCGGTGCATCATTCACACCATCTCCAATCATACATACCTTTCTGCCTTCACTTTTGAGTTTTTCAATCCATGAAAGTTTTTCTTCAGGAAGTAAATTGCCAAATACTTTACCGATTCCTACCTGGCCGGCAAAGTAATTAGCAGTTTCTGAGTTATCTCCAGTAAGCAATATGGTTTCGGTTCCAAGGTCATGCAATTTTTCAATCATGTCTTTGGAATCTTCACGAATCACATCAGACAAACCGATTAATCCGATAACCTCACCGTTCAATGCAACTATTATTGAAGCTTTTCCTTCATGTTTCAATTTGTCCATTTGACAATCAACATTAACATCAATATTATATTCTGAGAGAAATTTGGAGTTTCCTGCATATACCTTACCATAAGAATTTGTACATGTAACACCCTTTCCAGGATACATTTTAAAATCCTGTGGTTCTTCAATATCAATCTGAGCTTCTTTTGCATTTTTAACAATCGCTTTGGCTAAAGGATGTTCACTTAGTTTCTCACAAGAGGCAACAATTTTAAGCAGTTCCTCACTAGGCAAATCATCCCTAAGGGAGATAACATCAGAAACTTCTAAATTACCGTAAGTTAAAGTACCAGTCTTATCGAATACCAGAGTATTTAAACCGCCCAATGTTTCCAGTGCTTCACCGGATTTGATGAGCACCCCATATTTTGTGGCCTGACCGATAGCTGCCATGATTGCAGTTGGTGTTGCCAGAATCAATGCGCATGGACAGAATACAACAAGAACAGTAACTCCTCTTTCGATGTTTCCTGTTACGATCCATGCTGCAATTGCAATTGCAAGTGCAACAGGAACCAGCCATGTCGCCCATTTATCCGCTATCCTTTGTGTTGGAGCCTGCTTTTCATCAGCGGCTTTTACAAGATCAATCAGTTTTTGAAGTGATGAATTTTCACCTAAACTGGTTGCCTTAATGTCTATGGCGCCATAGAGATTCATGGTGCCGCAGAATACTTCATCGCCGACTTTCTTATCGACTGGAAGTGATTCTCCAGTCATGATTGACTGGTCAAGTGAGGAAGTGCCTTTTATGATTTCACCGTCTACCGGTACGCTTTCACCCGGAAGAATTCTTAACGTATCTCCGAGTCTTATTTCATCTACTGGGATTACTTCTTCAGTTCCATCGGTTATTCTTCTTCCGGTTTGTGGAGTTAAATTAATTAAATTTCTTAAGCCTTTTTTCGCTCTTTCGACTGTCCAGTCTTCTAAAAGTGCTCCCAATGCCATAATCCATGCAACTTCGCCTGCTGCGAATACCTCTCCTATCAGAAGTGATGCCACCATTGCTATTGCAATCAGAAGCGCAGATGAAATCCATTTTTCACGAATCAGTCTGGTCATTGCCAGAAGCAGCATTGGGATACCGCTTATAATTACTGTTCCCCATGAGGGGTTTAAATAAACTGGAACATCAATTCCGAATATCATGAAAATAACTGCTATCAATAGGAATATACCAGAAATAATAGTCATTTTTAATCCGAATAGGAAATCGGTTATTTCATCAATCATATAAAACACCTTAAAGTATTACTTTTTTTGAATTCATTTAAAT
>NZ_CADCJB010000062.1 GCF_902801725.1 uncultured Methanobrevibacter sp.
GGAAGCTTTATGGATTATGCCAACGTTAAGGGAGAATTCATAAGGGAATTGAACGGCAAAAAAATCATTGTCAACGGTCATGACCCTACCATTATGGGATTATTGAGGAAGTTGAACTTTGATGGTGAAATCATCACTTTCGGAGTTGATGAACGTCCCGATTCAATTGCTTTGAAGGAATGTGTCTGCGGCAATGAAATCGCTGTTAAGGAAATCATCTCTGGTTGCGGATATTACTTCTGCAAATGCGGCATAACAACTCCTCAGGTTGACTACATTGCAACCAATGTGGATTTGAATAACAGGACCTTTGATTTGCACACCCCTGAAGGCAAGCTGACAGTTAAAATGGCTATTGATGGACTTCATAATGTTTATAATGTTACTGGAGTAATCATTGCAGCTCATGAATTTTTAAAGTTGCCTTACGATAAGATTCTGGGGCCTATTTCTACCTTCACAGGTGTTGAGGGAAGAATGGAAAAGGTCGATAAGGTAAACGATAAGACTATTTTTGTGGATTATGCCCACAATCCTGCAGGTGTTCAGACAGTTTTAAAGGAATTCCAAAAGTTGTTTGGGGATTTCACTACAGTCATTACAGTTTCATCAGAATCAGGCTATTCCAGTGATGTGGAAATATTCAACAGTGTACTTAAATTTTCAAAATTTGTAGTTCCTGCATCAACTGCATCCCAAAAGATTGCCATTGAGAAGCTTAATGACAATCCGAGATTGAATGATCGGATATTTTTAAACAATATAAGTGGATTTAAAAAAGATGGCACACTTGGAGCCAATAAAGATGATGTCTACAATGGAATAAAAAAAGCTTTGAATTTGAATTGTGAAATGATTGTAGCTATTGGCGAGGCAGCCACCAAATTCAAATCAGTAGTCGGTGATTTGAAATTAAATGAATAATTGATTCCATCATATTTAAAAATCACGCGGATTTTACTAAAAGTATTTTAGTTTTTACTTTTCAAATGCTCTCTGATGAACTTTAAATATCAACAATAAATTAAATAATATTAGGGAAGGTATTGGCCGATTTTAATAATCAGGTATTAATTGATTGTAGAGGTTTATTATGGTAAGTTATATTAATCATCCTTTAATCAAGAAAGATGCAATTGAATCAAGACTTTATCAGCAGATTCTTGCAGGGGATGTATTAAAAAAAGGAAATACGATGGTTGTTGCACCTACTGCATTAGGTAAGACTATAGTGGCTATTCTGGTCGCTGCAGACAGGTTGAACAAGGTCAAAAATTCCAAAGTGCTAATTTTAGCCCCCTCTAAACCTTTGGCCATTCAGCATGAATCCAGCTTTAAAGAATTTTTAACACTTCCATGCACTTCCATAACCGGTGCCGTCAAAACGGATGAGCGCGTTAAAAGATGGGAAGAATCCAGAATCATTTGCGCAACACCTCAGACAGTCGAATCTGATTTGTTGAATGGTCGATATGATTTGAGCGATGTATCACTTGTAGTTTTCGATGAGTGCCATCACGGTGTCGGATCTTATTCTTATGTATATTTGGCTTCCAGATATGTTCAGGAATCCAACTTTAACTTAATTTTAGGATTGACTGCTTCTCCCGGTTCAGATAAGGTAAAAATCAAGGAAGTTTGTCAAAACTTGTATATACAGAACATTGTCGTCAAGACTGAAGAGGATACTGACGTAAAGCCTTATTTTAATCCTGTTGAAATTGATTGGGTCAGAGTCAAAATGAGTGAAGAACTGGAAAAAATCAAGGATAATGTTGACAAGGCCCTTAAAATAAGACTGAAGGCCTTAAAGAATATGGGTGTCATCAGAACAGTTTCAGTCAATAAGACTGACGTATTAAAAGCGAGAGGAAGAATTCAGGGAGAAATTGCAAGGTCTACAAATCCAAATAAGGATCTGTTTCAGGCTATTTCAATATTGAGTGCCGTCATTAATCTGCAGCATGCTCAGGAACTGATTGAAACTCAGGGAGTATCCACTTTCAATAAGTATGTGGCCAGATTACGCAAAAAGCATACAAAAGCGGCAAAATCATTGATGTGGGATGACAATTTTTCACGTGCTATCAAGCTTGCAAGGGAAGCTGAAAAGCATGGATGGGAACATCCGAAATTAAGGGAATTGACAAATATCCTTAAAAAGGAACTCGGTTCCCAAAATGGTCAAACCAAACTCCAGTCAAAAAGATTTACAGACAACGAAGATGAAGCTTCATCAAAAATCATTGTTTTTACACAATATCGTGACACTCTTGAAATGATTCATCAGAAACTTGAAAAAGAAGGAATCAAGTCTGCTAAATTCTTTGGACAAGCAACTAAAGATGGTGAAAAGGGTTTAACTCAAAAACAACAAAAAGCTATAATCAAATCTTTTAGAATGGGTGAATATGATGTTCTTTTGTCAACAAGTGTTGCGGAAGAGGGTATTGATATTCCTGCTGTGGATTTGGTAATTCTCTATGAGCCTGTTCCTTCAGAAGTCAGAATGATTCAAAGAAGAGGAAGGACAGGTCGTAAAAGAACAGGTCGTGTAAAGGTTTTAATTACCAACGGAACAAGGGATGAAGGCTATTATTGGTCTTCCATCAATAAAGAAAGCCGTATGAAAAATCAACTGATTGATCCTGATGTTTTAGAGGAATTGAATGCCACTGCCGTTCAAAGAATGGAAAACGAAAAGAAAGTTAAAGTTATAGAAAGACCTAAAGAAGAAAACAATTTCCCGGTTGTTTACGCTGATTCTCGTGAGGGAAATTCAAAGGTTATCAGACATTTGTCAGAAATGGAAATAGATGTCAAAGTTCAGTCCATGGCTGTTGCGGACTATCAGGTTAGTGACGAAGTGGCAATTGAGAGAAAAACCGCGAAGGATTTTGTTGATTCAATAATTGATAAAAGACTATTCAAACAGGCCCGTGAATTGTCAGAAGAGTTTAAAAAGCCATTGATGATTCTTGAAGGTGATGACCTGTATGCGGGAATGGTTAATGCCAATGCCATCAGAGGTTCAATCGCTTCAATTGCACTGGATTTTGGAATTAGCATTATTCCTACCAGAAATGCTCAGGATACAGCAGCAATGATAAAAAGAATCGCAGTAAGAGAACAAAATGGTGAGAGAACTCCTGTTCAAATCAGAACAGATAAAAAACCAGTCAGCTTATTGGAACAGCAGCTGTTCATTGTCGAATCCCTGCCGAACATAGGTCCGGTCAATGCTAAGAATTTACTCGAACACTTCGGTACTGTCTCAAGAATAATCAATGCTTCGGAAAAGGAGCTTCAGGAAGTCGAAGGAATAGGTAACAAAACAGCGGAAAATATTAGAAAGGTAGTGGATTCAAAATATCTGTATTTCCAAAAGGAAATTAAAGAGAAAAAGCTTCTCTAGAAGTTTTTCTTCATATACTCATAACTTTTTTTAATGGAATCGTAATCATTTACTTCCAGGATGTAGATGCCCTTATAGTTTTTTGACTCAAGAGTATTGATGATGTATTTTAAATCAATAGAGCCTTCACCTAATGGTAGGTGTGAGTCATCATCACCAAAATTATCATGTGCATGTACGTGTTTAATCGAATCAAATATCATGCCGTCTGCGGAGTATCCGGAATGGTTGGCATGGCCGATGTCTAGCGTCATGTACATATCATTTTCCAAAAGTATCTGATTCAGGTCATCCATGTTCTGATAGATCATGCCTTCAAAGCTTGGCATGTTTTCAATGGTGGCCATAACTCCTAAATCCTTGGCATAGTCTCCAATCTCTTTAATGGATTCGTTTGCAGTCTCATAAACCTTTTCTTTGAAATATTTGTTTGCTAGAAATGGTGCTAATCCTGGGTGAACAACCACCGCTTCAGCGTTAATGTCTCTGGCCAAATCAATTGAAGACTTAATCTGTGCAATAGAGTTTGTTCTGGTTTGGCTTTGCAGGCTTGCAATATTGACGTCCATGAACGGGGCATGAATTGAGTATTTTAAATTATAGCTTTCAAGCAGTTCCTTGTCAATGAATTCGGTGGGATATTGGTGTACCAATTCGGCATATTCAATCCCCAAATTTTCAATGAATTCAAGGGTTCCATCTAATTCATGTTCTATTCCTGCAAGTGTGGATGTGCCTATCTTCATGTTATCACTTTCTTTTGGCGGTTATTTTCAATCCCATTTCGATTGCTTCAATGATGAAATCGGACAGTTCAATTCCTTTTTTAATTTTAATTTCTCCTTTTTTGGAAGTGGTTGCGGTAAGCAGATATTCTCCTTCGATGTAGATATCAAAGTTTTGTCTGCCATTGTCCTTTCCCAAGTCTATGATTAATTGTTTTCTTGTATGAACAATGTCCACTTCAAATGGGGATTTGTCCACAGGTTTTTGCTCTATGACTTCAACTCCAAGGCTTATTCCTATGCTTTCTTCAATTTCAGCAATTCTTTTACCGTTTTTACCGATTATTTTTGGGATGAATTCTTCAGGAATGTAGATGTTTGCCCTTTCAGGAGATATGACTTCAACATCGACTTTGGCCTTTTTAGGAAGAATCTTTTTGATTTTTCTTAGAATTTCCGCCTCGGCAATTCTGTCAACAGATGATTTTTGGCTTTCCCCGGAGCCTGTTCCGTTAACGAGATCCATATCCATCACGATTGTCTGTTCACCATAGGTATAAATCTCATTTTTAAGCTCTCCAGTTTCAAAATCCCTTACTTCAATTACCGGTCTTGCAAGGTCAGCTTCCTTCATGCCTGTCGGAACTTTAACGGTCATTTTGGTTTCATAAACGCTTGTGACCTTACCGTCTTCAATGTAGATGCTTGTATCGACAATTGACGGAATCACTCCAAGTTCTACCCTTGAGGCGATTCTCTGGATTGCATCGATAGGTCTTGTTGCATGGACAACTCCAATCATTCCAACTCCTGCCAGCCTCATGTCGGCGAATATGCTGAAATCGGTATTTTTTCTAAGTTCATCATAAATAGTATAATCCGGCCTTACAAGAAGCAATACGTCGGCGGTATTTTCCATGCTTCCTTCCAATGGACTGTATTGGGTTATGTCATCAGGCAATTGCAGGTCTCTTGGTGATTCCATTGTTTTTACAACTTTATTCAATTTTGATGAATAGTATTTTGCAATGGCCTGCACGAAAGTACTTTTACCAGCTCCCGGAGAACCTGAAATCAATATTCCTTCTGCATTGGTTCTGATTCTTTCAAGCAGTTTGTCTGATAAGCGATATTCGTCCAAACTTATGTTGGCTACTGGCCTTACGATTGTGACTTCCAAAGCTTCTGAAAATGGAGGATAAGCAATTGAAATCCTATATTCTCTGGACTGAACTACAAAGGAACCTTCCTTTTCGGATTCCAGATATGTTTTTGGGTCGCTTTTTGCCTTGTCAAGGATTTCATCAACAATTTTTTTAAGTTCCCTGTGGGTATAACGCTTTTCATTCAGCACAACAAAGTCAATGTGTCCTGGTGTTCCTTTTTTAGCCATTGGAACGACATTTTCCTTCAAATGGATTGACATGGTATTTTCGTCAAAGAATTTTTCAATCGAGAGGGATTTTTCAATGTATTTCTGTTCAAAATAGTAGACAGGGATTCCCTGAGCCTTGGCGGTTTCTGCCTGCACCTTATCGTTTGTAAGTAATGTTCCCATTTCGGACCTTGCCAAATCTCTTATTATACCATCTATTTCACCGCTTTTGGCATATTTGATGTCATAGTTGGTCGGACGTCTGCCTTTAAAGCTGATGGCCAATTCCCCTTCATACTGCATTTTCTGCAATTTTTGAAGTTCTTTTAATCCCCTGTGCCCTTCGCTTCTATTGGCGTTTGCCTGATGTTCAAGTTCACAAACGACAGCTTCTGGAACAATAATTTCCGGATATTCAAGGTCTTCCTTTCTTATTATTTCGCTTACTGCACCTATTATAACTGCGCTTGTGTCTGGTATTATTCGGTTCATGTTAATACACGTCTTCCGGATTAACGATTCTTTCAAGGACAATTTCCAAGTCCTCATCCTTCAAATCGTCAATGTTAATGTTGTTGTTTGTATTTAATTTTCTGAAAAAGCATGAACGGTAGCCTTCGTGGCAAGCTGCACCTGTCTGTTCGATTTTTAAGATGATTGCATCCATATCACAGTCAACAAGGATTTCCTTAACGTCCTGAAAGTGACCTGATGATTCACCTTTGAACCATAATTGGTTTCTTGAGGTGCTCCAGTAATGTGCTTTTCCGGTTTCGATGGTCTTGATTAATGCTTCCTTGTTCATATTAGCAAGCATCAATATTTCATTTGTCTTAGCATCCTGTGCAATTGCGGTAATGACTTTAATGCCGTTTATCTCGTGTCTGAAGTTTATGTTCATATTCATTCCTCTTTTAAGTAATCTGCAATATTATCGATGTCAACTAATTCCTGTTCTCCGCTTATCATATTTTTGACGGTCACTTTGCCCTCTGCAAGGTCGTTGGCACCTATGAT
>NZ_CADCJB010000063.1 GCF_902801725.1 uncultured Methanobrevibacter sp.
CCATGTGAAATCCCTGTAGCTAAAGTATGGAGTACTGTAAACAACAAAGTAAGAGAAACCTACGGATACATTCCTGGTATGGGCAGTGACGAACCACTTCCATTCACAGACCACGTATCCAAAGCTAAATGGTTATAAGGATTTTTCCTTATGCCAATTTTTTCTTTTTTTTTTCAATCTTTTTAAAATTCATAACCTTATCTGAAGGATAAATTCTATTTTTAATTATTAAAAAACGATTTTTAAGTCTAAGAGTACGCTAACAATCATTGCAGCGCTAAACAGTAATAGTAATATTTTTGATGATGGTATGATCAAATGCTATTGGTTGAAAGGTTCGCGATTATTGATTCCGTTTATGAAGATTTCTTCTAGCTTTTCCTCACTTTCGCCATTTCGCACATGTGAAATCAGTTCGACCAGATTGTCATTTCTTAATAGGCATGGCTTGATTTTGCCGTCGGGTGTTATCCTCAATCTGGAGCAATTTGCGCAAAAGGTAGCGTTGTCGACAGGTTTAACTACCTCGATTTCTCCACCGTTAATGTAATATTTTTTACGTCCTTGCATAAATTTACGTTCATGGACATCATCAGCTATATCAGCCAACTCTTTTTCAATGTCATCTAGCTTATAATGGTAATCTGCACTGAACTTGTCGTCATCACAGTTTTCACTTTCGATTAGTTCGATGAGCTGGAGGACAATATCATGCTCTTTACAGAATTCGAACATGTCCATAATCTCGTCCTGATTGATGTCCTTCATGATGACCATGTTAATCTTGACCGGATATAGTCCAACCTCAACAGCCTTCAGTATTCCATTTTTAGCATCTTCAAGGTAATCCTTCTTGGTGATAAATTCAAATGTTTCACGATTTAGAGTGTCCAGACTTACGTTAACACGGTCGAGTCCTGCGTCTTTTAAATCCTGAGCATATTTTTCCAAAAGAATTCCGTTGGTGGTCATTGATATGTCCTTAAAGCCGATGCTGCTGATCTTTTGGACAGCTTCAACAATGTCTTTTTTGAGCAATGGTTCTCCGCCTGAAAGTCTGATTTTTCTGACACCGATTTTTTTAGCTACTTTACAGATTGTGTATAGCTCGTCAGCGGTCATTTCATCCTTTGATTTAACCATGCCGTCGTGATGGCAGTATAGGCAGTTAACATTACATCTGTTTGTCAGAGTAATCCTCAGTGAAATAATGGGTCTTTCGTATTTGTCTAAAGTGAATTCTTCATCCATATTATCACTCTTCCACTTTTATTGTTATTTTGTTTATTGCTTCGTCAATTGTCAATGAATTGATGACTGCATAAATGGTTTCCTTTAGGATTCCCTGAGTAAAATCATTCAGTTCAACGTCATGGCCGTTGGTTTTGAGTTTTATGCCTGCACCAGTCATGTCTTCACCGGAAATGTCTGATATTTCAACATCTATTGTCTTGACATTGTCTTCGGTTTTGATGGAGTTTATCATTCCTTTTATGGAATTTGAAACGATATTGTTGGTAAATTCATTAATTGCAAGGGGTTTGTCATTAATAAGAATGCTGCAGCGTGCATCGATTGGATTTTGGGAAGTTTCTGCAGGAACTACTAATTCAATTTTTCCGATGTCTTCAACATCATAGTCCTTGAGGTTCAATGTGTTGATGACTCCAATAACGCTATTTTTAAGATAATCACTTACAAATCTGTTCAGACCGACCACTTTGCCGTCTATTGACAGATAACTGCATACATCATCCAAATCATCTGTTGTCAGATTTCCCTGACGTATCTCTGCGGCAATTGCTTCACCGTTGTTGAATCCGCAGTTATTTGCAAATAATGTGTCTACAATATCATGGCCTCTTTCTTCAATGAGGTCAGCTAATTCACTGACTCCTTTTTCATCGATTGTAAATGAATCAACTTCCTTTATGGTATATTCATCTCTTACATCTGGGGAGGTGATGATTTTCGGATAGTTGTATCTCTTGTATCCTTCAATTATCACATAATCAAATTTGCCATAATGCTTTATTAAAAACAGTATTCTGTTCAAATCCATTTCCTGGCGTGCATTAAAGAATGTAGTTGATCCAACGCCCACAACCAGATTTGCACCTGCCTGTTTATGTTTCCAGGTGTCTGTATTTTCCTTGTCCATCTCAATGGAGTGGTGCGAATGTTTGATGGAAGCTACATTATAGCCTCTTTTTGTTAATTCTTCAATGACTTTTACGGTTAGCGAGGTTTTTCCCGTATTTTTTTTGCCAACAATGGATACTATTTTCATTTTATAATCCCCTTGATATTACTATATTCTTTATATTAATTAAGAGTTTTGGCAATATTTTTACTCTTACATGTAATTGTCCATTTTTAATCATTATTTCCGTGATATAGGCTATTTTAAATTAAATTTATCCTTTGTTTTTTCAGGAATACTTGATGTGTAATTACTACACATATGGTGGATTTTCAACCCATTCAGCCGATTGTGTTTCAATGTTCCATGTCGGATAATTAAACCAATATTTTTATATGGACATATTGATAAAATGAAAATCATAACATTAAAATTAATTTATGTTATTTTTTTGGAGGTAGTTTATATGGCAGTAAAAATTGATTCTGACAAATGCGGACATATTGAAAATTGTCCCGTACAAGGATTATGCATAAAGCTTTGTGAACAAGGTGCAATCATTGAAGAAGATGGGGATGTAAAAATTGTCCCTGAAAATTGTGATGATTGCGATCTTTGTATCCAAAATTGCCCAAATCAAGCAATATCCAAAGCTTAATGGAGGTAATCCATGTTTGATATTGAAAGAGGCGGTGCAGAACACCGTAAATTGACATATTCTGATAAGTATTGTGTCGGTTGCGGAATTTGTACTGATGTATGTCCGACATCATCCTTAAGGTTAGGTCCTCTTGTACCGATTGCAAGGGGATTGATTGAAATGGATTTGGTTTCAGTCAATGAGGATTCCTGTGTATTTTGCGGACTATGTTCTGTAGCTTGCCCATTCAATGCATTATCACTTTTGGTTAATGGATCAGACATTAAAAATACAGGTAACTATCCTGTTTGGGATATTGAATGCAGTGTTGATGATGGGGATTGCATCTACTGCGGTAAATGCAGCTTGGTTTGCCCTCAGGACTCAATTATTTTTGAAAGAAATCTTCCTAATCCTACTGACCTTGTCAGGGGAGAAATAGAGATAGATGAGGATTATTGTATTTATTGTTCATTCTGTGCAGACATGTGTCCTGCCGAAGCAATCAATATCACCAATGTCCCTGTATCATCTGTTGATGTATTGAATAATTCTATTGATGTTGACCTTTCCAAATGTATTTTCTGTGGAGTATGCAGAAGAATATGTCCTGAAAATGCTATCAAGCAAATTTGCAGTACATGCATGCATTATGAGGATATTAAAATTCCAGAAATCACAGGTAAAACTATTATTTCAGAAAAATCCTGTGTAAGCTGTTCCTGGTGTTGTGAAATATGTCCTGAAGATGCAATTACAATTACAAAACCCTTTGACGGAACATTGGAATTGACTGAAGTTCCTCAGGAGGATAAAATATGTAAAGGCGAATCTTGCCATGCATGTCAAGATGTATGCCCATGTAATGCTGTAACAATAGTTGACAATAAGTCAGTTAATGATTTGAACTTCTGTAATTTGTGCGGTGCATGTGTAACCGCTTGTCCGCAGGATATAAGAGTGTTATCCAGAAATTCCATGAAATTGAACAACATCAATTCAGAGTCATGGAATGAAATATTGAATAATTTGGTTGGAAAATAATCTGGCTCACTCTTTCATTTTTTATTTTTTGGCATTGTTTTTTATTCATTCTGGTGTTTTCGAACTATTTATGTGTAGTAACTACACATCATTTTAGGCCATCCTAAAAAATTGCCAATTTTGTCATTTTCTTTTATTTTGTTAATATTTTTTTTTAAAAAAGTATTATATTTTTCATAGTTTTTTCCGTTATGTAAGTTATATTATATCGGATAAATTTTTTTAAATCTAATATGCTCATTAGTTTAATCATATTTTAATTATTAAACTGATATACTATTTTAATTTTATTAAATACGTTTTTATATTCTTTATTTTCATTTTTTTTAGTGTAGTATCTACACACCTATATATAAAGCTTGTGTCTTGTTTCTAGTAGACAACTATTTATTAATATATTGTAAAAAATAGTATCATTACACATGGTGATTTAATGCCAAAGCATATTGCCTCTGGTTTAAAATATTTGGCTGCGGTCAAATTAAAAAACATGGGCAAAACCCATCAGGAAATCGCAAAGGAGCTGTCTGTTGATAGGTCAACTATTTCCCATTATTTGAATGGTAGCAACTTGTCTTGGAATTCCATAGAAGTTGCAAGAACTATCACTGAATTTTGTCCTAGGGATTTTCTGAAAATGGCTTTTGCTGTTTTTGACAAACCAGAAGAGAGTCGAAAAATTGTGAATATTTGCAGAATAAGAAATTATGATGCAATTATAGAAGATTCGTGTATTGGTTGTGGATTATGTGTAAATGTGTGTATGATGAAAGCTATTAAATTAGAATCATTGCATGCGCATGCAGACTCCATACAATGTTGCGGTTGTCAGCTATGTAGTGATGAATGCCCAACTAATTCAATAAAAATTTTGGAGATTTAATATGATTAGAAATTTAAAAGAGGTTAAAGACAACAACTTTGACATCACAAGAGCTGCTGAAGAAGTTAGAAACTTGTCTTTCAACGACCATGTATGTTTAGGTTGTGGGATTTGTGAATCAACTTGTCCTGTTGAAGCAATTACCTTAAACGCAATTGCTATCGACGCACGTCACAGAATCTCAAACGACGTATACTTCAGTGGTCACGATAAGATCGCTCAAAACTTCAAAGAAGACTTTGATGTTCAAAGAATTAGCATTGACGAAAGTAAATGTGTATTATGTGGTATGTGCAGTGGATTATGTCCTGTTGATGCATTAGTGTTAACTATTGACGATGTTCCAATCAAAGAAATTGAAGCATATCCTCATTACAACGCTTTCTCAGAAATCGATGATGATGAATGTGTTTACTGTAAAAGATGTGAAATTGCATGTCCTCGTGATGCTATCGTCATTGAAAGAATATTACCAGACCGTGCAGATTTAGTAACTGGTGAAATCGAAGTTGATGATGAAGAATGTATTTACTGTGGCGTATGTGAAGAATTATGTCCAGCAGAAGCAATTGTTGTTGATAAAGAAACTGGAAAAGAATCCATTGTTATCGACAAAGACAAATGTGTTTACTGTCTCGTATGTAAAAAATCTTGCCCTACTAACGCTATCAAAGCAATTTGTAGATCCTGTTCCTACGGTGAATATGATTTAGACCCTGCAAAAGCTGTTGTTAAAGGAAACTCAGTCATTGACTCAGAACTCTGTGTATACTGTGGCTGGTGTGAAGGAGTATGTCCTACTGATGCAGCAAAAGTTAAAAAACCATTTGAAGGTAGTATTGAAGTAGACGATGATAAATGTCAAGCTTGTGGTGCTTGTGTAGATATTTGTCAATGTAACGCTTTAGCATTCCCAGTATCTTCAGGTCCAGGTTCTAGAATGGAACACGTTATTGCTTATGATGAATACTGTGTACGTTGTAAAGCATGTGCAAAAGCATGTCCTAATGGAGCAATTACTGTAACAAGAACTGAAGTTGACCACACTCCTATTAATTCAACTACTTGGAAAGAAGCTTTAGATGCAATTAAAGACTAGGTGATTATATGGAACTTAAAGTTAATCAAGATAATTGTTTAGGATGCGGGATTTGTGTAATCGCTTGTCCTGTAAATGCTGCTATCAGCCCAGAAAACGCTGGTGGTAATGGTGCAAAGACTGAAGAAGTTATTATGATGGTAGAAAACGGATTCATCAAACTCTTTAGTCCAGAAAAATGTGAAGAGTGTGGAACATGTCAAATGTTTTGCCCAGTAAATGCTATATGGTTAGAATAGGGGGATTATCAAATGCATTATGCTAATACTTATTTAGAAAAACCTGTAGTGCCTGATGTAAAAATTACTGGTGAAGGAACAACTGATGTTTTAAAATGTATGTTAAACACTGGTTCTGACATTTACCAAGGTGCTTGTAAGAAAAGAGGATCCACTTTAAAAGAAGAATACAAAAACGCTTCCGGTACTTGCTACATGGATCCTAGAGATATGGCAAAATTAGGTGTAAACAACTGGGATACTGTACTTGTAAAATTGTAGTAAACTGTGCAGTTTCAAGAGATGCACCTCATGAAGGAACTGTATTCATTTGTAAAGGACCATGGGCTAACACTATTGTAAGCCACGATACTTACTGCTGTTCTGACCCAACTTACAAAGGAATCAGATGTACTGTCGAAAAAACCGACAGAAAAGTATTACTCATGGCAGACTTAATGAGATGGGTATACAAAAAATACGTTGATGAAGAAGATGACGATGTTGTTGAAAACATGGAATCTTTAGGTGAATTACCTGTTTATCACGGACGTAAATGGGAGGAGTTGATTGACCATGACTTATGAACCGCCTGTAACTGATTATGATCACATTGTTGAAAATTGTACCTGTGCATTCTGTGGTTGTAACTGTGATGATTTAGACTACTTAGTAAAAGACAATCACGTAGTTGCTGTAAGACACGCATGCAGATTAGGAGCAAGTAAAATTATGGAAGATATGGATCAAAGATTACTTGTTCCAATGATTAGGGATGAAAACGGAGAACTTAAAGAAGTTGATTGGGATACTGCTTTAGACAAAGCTGCTGAATACATTGCTAATTCCGTCAGACCTGTATTCTACGGTTGGTCTGAAACTTCTACTGAATGTATGAAAGAAGGAGTAGCATTAGGTGAATACATTGGTGCAGTATTAGATAACCAAGCTACTATCTGTCACGGTCCTTCTCTCCAAGCTGTACAAAATGCTGGTTACCCTATTCAAACTTTAGGAGAAGTACAAAACAGAGCAGACGTTATTGCTTACTCTGGAAGTAACGCAATGAACTCTCACCCAAGGCACATGGCAAGATATGCTGTATTCTGCCGTGGATACTTCAGACAAAGAGGAAGATTCGACAGAACTGTTATTACTATGGATCCAAAATTCTCTGATACCGCAAAATGTTCAGACAAATGGATTGGATTCGAACAAAACGGAGACTACGGTTTCTACAACGCTATTAGAGCAGTTCTCAGAGGAAAAGAATTATACCAAGACGTAATTTCTGGAATTCCTAAAGAAGACATTTACGAATTAGCAGAAGAAATGAAAAGCGCTGAATTCGGTGTTCTCTTCTTCGGTTTAGGTTTAACCCACACTTTATCAAAACAAAGAAACATTGATATTGCAATTAAAATGGTACAAGACTTAAACAAATACAGTAAATGGGGTCTTACTCCAATGAGAGGTCACTTTAACGTAAACGGATTCAACATTTTCATGGCATTCGAATGTGGATTTGCTTTCGGTGTTGACTACTGTAGAGGTTACCCAAGATATATGTTAGGAGAAACCAACACTATCGATTTATTAACCAGAAAAGAACCAGACTGTTTCATGGTTATTGCAGCTGACCCAGGTGCTCACTTCCCTAATGGAGCAAACCAACACTTAGCTAACATTCCTGTTATTCAAATCGATATTCACTGGGGTCCTTCAACCGAACTCGCTGACGTAGTATTGCCAGGTTCATTCATTGCTGTAGAATGTGCCGGTACCAGTTATCGTATGGATGGAGTTCCTATCTACATGAAGAAAGCTATCGACAAACCAGAAACCTGTCGTGATGATGAATGGATTGTCCGTGAATTGAAAGAAAGAGTAATGAAACTCAGAGAAGAGCCAAACGTAGCTCCAAAATATGTGCCAAATCCAAACGCACTATAAAGGTGATATAATGGAATATATTCTTAAAAATGGTATTGTCTACGACCCTGCTAATGAAATTAACGGGGAGAAAAAGGACGTCATGTTTAAAGATGGTATTATTGTAGATGACGTATCCGCTGATGCTAAAGTCTTAGACGTTACCGATAAAATAGTCATGCCAGCAGGTATTGACCCTCACGCACACGTTGCAGGTCCTAAATTAGTAGTAGGAAGATTATACAGACCTGAAGATTCCAGAAGAGGTGTTACTCAAAAAACTAAAGTTTTAAGATCAGAATCTGGTTTCTCAATTCCAAGTTGTCCTGCAACCGGTTACAGATACTCAAGATTAGGTTACGGTACTGTTGTAGAAGCAGCTATGCCTCCTCTTGAAGCAAAACACACTCAC
>NZ_CADCJB010000064.1 GCF_902801725.1 uncultured Methanobrevibacter sp.
CCAGGTAGGTGTTGTCTTGCTTGAATTGTATTGTTGCTGTGTATTTTCCAGGTAACAAGTCGATAGGCAGTGTTGCCTGACCGTTGTTATCGCTTGTGAGGGTATGATTTCGACCGTTCATGGATATTGAAATGCTTTTACCTTTCATGACATTATTTTTAGAGTCTTTTAAAGTAATTATCAAATTAGCTGAATCGCCATAGGCTATATTGATGTCTTTAGCTGTCAATTCAGTAGCAATTTTATTTACAATTATCTCTGCTGCTGCGGATGATGGGGTATATATGCCATCCCCTTTGAACTGTATTTTTGCTGAATATTTGCCAGGCATCAAATCAATTGGTAATCTTGTTTGACCGTTGATATCGGTGGTAACACTATAATCCATACCATTTAATGTTATTGTAATGCTTTTTTCTTTTAAAACATTTCCTTTAGTATCTTTTAAACTTACAAGCAAATCAGTAGCGCTTCCATATGTATACATGATGTCCTTGGCGGTTAAAATTGAGGTAACTTTTTCTATAACAATGTCTGCAGCAGTGGATGATGCTTTATAAATATTGTCTTCCATAAATTTCATTTTAGCTGTGTATTTCCCTGGTAATAATCTTATTGCTAATGTTGCCTGACCGTTTTTATCACTAATGACCTTATATTCCTTACTGTCTAAAGTAATCAAAATGTCTTTTCCTTTTAGAGGATTATTTTTAATGTCTTTTATGATAACTTTTAGACTGGTCGGGTCACCATATGTGAAATTTAGGTTATGTGAAGTCATGGATGTGGCAATCTTGATTATGGTTACTTGAATCTTTGCAGATGAGGACATATATGCTTGATCTCCGTCAAATGATGCTGTTGCTGTATATGTTCCTGGAAGCAGATTCATTTCTAATGTTGCCTGGCCCTTGCTGTCGGTTGTAACATCATAAACCTTGCCGTTCAAAGATACTGCAATGCCTTTTCCTTTTAGGGCATTCTTTTTCTCATCTTTTAATGTAATGATTAAAGTATTTGAGATGTTGTTGATGGCCAAATTGGTTGAAATCTTATTTACAATAACATTGGCAGTAAATGATGATGAAAGATAGATTTCATCTTCCCTGAACTCTATTTTTGCTGAGTATTTTCCAGGTAATATGTCTATAGGCAGTTTTGCCTGTCCCTGTCTGTCTGTAGTTAGTGTGTGGGTTTTTCCGTTCAATGTTACTTTAATGTTTTTGCCATGAATTGCATTGTTTTTAGAATCCTTTAAGGTAGCAATCAAATATGCTGAATCACCATAAATCAAATTGATGTCTTTGGAGGTTAAGGAAGTGGCAATCTTTTTAATTGAAATGCTTGCGGTGGCAGATGATGATAAATAGGTATCATCGCCTGCATATATTAGCCTTGCAGCATAGTTTCCAGGCATCAAATCTATAGGCAATGAGGCACGTCCCATTTTATCGGTAGTTACATTATAAATAATGCCGTTAAGTGTTATTTTGATGTCCTTTCCCTTGAGAGGATTGCCATTTCTGTCTTTTAAGTTTAAGGTCAAATTTGTCTTTGTACCATATTCGACAGCCACATCGGCAGTTTCAAGGATTGTTCTGGTGCCGACCTTGACTGTGAATGTCTTATAGTATACATTTCCAACCAGTTTGCCGTTTATATATTTTCCGTCATTGTATCTTACAAGAATAGTATGATATCCTCTGGAAAGTCCTGAAACAGTTCCCTTAAATTTTCCATGTTCCACCATAAAGGAATATGGTAGGTTTCCGTCTATTAAAAAGTATATGGTTCCATTTGAACTTTCTGGAGCATTGAATGAGATATTCCCTTTGGATCCTGTTTCAATTTCAGTAGAAAGATTGACTTTGATGCTTGGTGAATTTTCTATTATGTTAACATTCTGAATTAGATGATATCCTCCATTGATATAGTCGAATTCAAGATAAAACTTATTCATGCTCACATTATCGGATGATAATTTGGCTGATGAATATCCATTGACAATCTTGGATGATGCCAGCAATTTCCCCTTTTTAGCGTAATCATATTCATATATGTTGAAATTGCCGTTTATCCATTTATTTGTGCGAATTTCGATTGAGAAGTTTTCGCCTGTACTTACATATTCCGGAACTGTTATAACTGGAGAGACGACGCCCGGAGTGTTGGTCAACAGCAGATTATGTATTATTGCATATTCGTCATAACCGAGAATCTTATTGTCTCTTCGAACCTGAGTACCTGCCCAAACGTAAACTTCCTTAAATTTATGTTCAATTGCATCTTCCAATGCCTTCTCTATCAATGGCCAATATTTGGCTGCATCTTCCGGATATAATACAAAACCTCCGAAATAATGTAAAGAGGATTCATTGAATCCCAATTCCTTGCCGATTGCATATGCTTCCTTATGGTGTATGCTTTCATAGATGATCCAATCATAATCCTCAATCTGAAGTATGTCGAGCTTAGAAGGTGAATATGCATTTGGCAGATAATTGATATCTTTAATCATTGAAGGAACCCTGTCGGAGTCAAGGACACTTGGAAGGAAGAACAATGCTATGTACAATCCATCGTCATACCTGTCGCTTTTAACGACTTTGCTTATCGAATCACTGTATTTTACCAATTGCTGATTTAACCAGTTCATTGTTGCATTGTCATATTCTGTAGTCCATACATTTTCGTATTCTGGTAAATTGGTGCCGTATTCAGCCAGATATTTTGCTTTGGTGGAATTGTCGTAAAAACATGGGCTTTGGTTTGGTAATGAATTTTCATTCCACCACCACCAGACTTCGCCCATCTGAAGGATAGGCTGAAATCCATTTGCAGCAACGATGTCTAGGCAGGCTCCGGATACATTTTGCATATATTGAACTGCTTCGTCATTGCATGGGCTGTTTAGGAATGTTGATGGATTCCATCCGGTAACTGCAAAATTGCCGTTGCAGTCCATTTGCCTCCATTCATGAGGGGATTGGAGATTTTCCAGGGAAACGCTGATAACAATATTATCCACATCATTTTTTTTAAGTTCTCGTGAATAGCAATCTAACCATTCCTTAAATGCAATATTGAGTGGCACGTTTTTATCCAGATGCATCTTTTCGGTTCTGTTATTGTTAAAATTCATGTCAACAATCACATCTCCGACTTCACCATACTTTTCATAATAGTGTGAAGCTCCGATGAAGAGGTTAACCCAGCCGACATATCCAAGTTTTCTCATCTCATGAGTAATTCTCAATGGATTGAGGTTATAGATGTCGTCATATCCTTCACAAAGGCGGTATTGGTGAGGTTCCAATGCAGGCAGTTCATTGCGGATTGCACCATTCACAACGTTTATGTTGGATATTGTGCATTTAAAATCCACATTTTTCATGATTGTATAATTGGGGCTTTCAACATAGTTTTCAGGTATTAATACAAACATGATGGATTTTATATCTTTCACATCCAGCTTGGTTTGTTTTTTGACGGTCACATGTCCGTTGTTTCTGTCTAGATAGAAATTGCCTGTAGATAATGTCAATTTGTTGAAATCTATTGAAACGTGATTGTTTTTGATGAATCTGTTCATTGTGAGATAGTACGTTTCGCCGTTATTGGTGGCAATTGAAATGCTAATGAACGGATTTGAAAAGTCAATGCAGCCGGACATCTCATAATCGAATTCCAGTTTCACATTCGAATAGTCGTTACGAACGCCGTAGCTTATGTATGGGTGCTGAATGATGTCTTTTGAATTCCAGTATATTCCAACCATGTCATTTTGAGTACGGAAAGTGCCGGTAACTGTTAAATCAGTATAGCTTTTGCTTGTAATGGCTGCTGTTGATTCGAAATTGTTGTTGATTGTCCAGCAATCTCCTCTAAATAAATAGTATTGGTTGTCATATGAATCCTTTTCCTTGTTTGCGGGAAGATTTAACTTTGAAAAATCACTTTCAGCCGTTAAAGTTTTTAATGATTCATTTGAAATGTCTTTTGAAAAAGAAGAAGTATCGTTTTCCGGTATATTTATGTAAAAATCATCTTCGCTCAGGGATTCGCTAATCCTGGTGGATGATAAATTGTTGTCAGGAAAAGCATCATCATGGGCTGTATTTTCTTCAGCGCTTACGGCGCCCAACATGAGAATCAGCAATAAACTGATTAACAATAATCTATAAATTTTCAAGATTAAACCCCAATTATGTTATAATATTATTTATCCAGGCATTTTATTTATTAATTTTTCTACTTGATTGCTTGTTTGTTCAATATGTTAAAAACAGTTCTTATATGTTCGAATAAAGTTGGTAGGCAAATTTTCTTTTAGAATTACTGAAAATTGAAGGTTTACATTTCGTTTTGGGTTTTGAAAACATTTAAATATTTCAATTCACAAGATATACACAAGGTGATATGGAATGTATATTACAATACAATCATTCAACAATATGCACGGTTCAAAACCTCTTAAACTTGAAAGACTGGTCAAGCTGGTTAAGGAACCGGACAACAAATATGATACTGAAGCGATAGCCTGTGAAATGAGGTATTTCGGAAAAATTGGCTATGTTGCAAACAGCACCAACACAGTCGTCATGGGATCCATGAGTTCAGGACGCATATATGACAAGATAAACGATGAATACTTTGCAAGAATAAAGTTCATAACAGGTTCCATTGCACTGGCAAAGATACTGACATCAGACGAGTATGTAGCGGAAGTGGAAAATCCCGAAAGTGATATACATTACCTCTCAGATAATCTGGGAAAGATTGATGTTGATTTTGTAGACAAAAATTATAAAGGTGATGGCAGTGATTGACAGTTATGAACTTTTGAAAGAGCAAGTTCACAAAAACGTTGCAGTGATTCCAATTAAAACTCCTGTAACTCATAAGATTGACCTTTTAACTCTTAAAAAAGGTTTTCAGCTGGGCCTTGTCAATGTAAAGGAATGCGAACAGCCGACAGTAAACACAATAATTGTTGAAAACAAGTCAGTGGTGCCGCTTCTTCTGGTTGACGGAGAGGAGATAGTTGGAGGAGACCAAAACCGCATAATGGATGCAACAATATTGATTGAACCTCAAAGCGAGATGAAAATACCTGTCAACTGTACAGAACACGGAAGATGGGGGTATGTAAGTGATTTCAAGCAATCCAAAAACATGGCAAACTATGCAACACGTCTTGCAAAGCACCATGCCTTCAGAAGCAATGGCAATGTTCAAAAAGCAGTTTGGGATTCAATTGATGATCTTGAAATGTCAAGGTCATTTTCATCACCGACTCAGGCAATGTCAGAAAGCTATGAAAATGCAAAGGCAGACCTGAGGGAATTTCTTGATGTATTTGACATATCCGAAGGCCAAACCGGCATTGTCGTATTGATTGATGGTGAGGTAAAGGGTTTTGAAGTATTTCTAAACTCTGAAATCTACAGGGAGTACCATGAAAAAATTCTCAAAAGCTACCTCATAAATGCAGAGGCAAATGACAATGTATTTGCAATAGACATCGATGGCATAAAAAGCGTTATTGACAATGCATTGGGCGATGAATTTGAAGAGGTTAAAAATGAAGGCCTTGAAAGTCGTTTTGAAATTAAAAGTGAAGATGGTGTCGGCAGCTGCTATTTCTATAAAGATGAAATGATTCATATGTCCTATCTTCTAGGAAATGACAAGTCCGGCATTGAAGGTGAAAATGTACTTTCTGATGACGTCAGAATCTGATGTCAACTCTATTTATTTTTTTTT
>NZ_CADCJB010000065.1 GCF_902801725.1 uncultured Methanobrevibacter sp.
GTGACATTTACTGTTACTGAAGTTGCTAAGGAAAATACTACTATTGATCTTGACGTCCTGGTTTATGAGGATACTGCCTTGATTATGGTTGATTTGGATAAAGCTGCAACTGGTTTGGTTAAATTGTATATGGTCTTAAAAGAAACCGGTGAGGACTATACTATGTATATGGATGTTGTAGATGGTCATGTGGAAACTTTTACCAATAGCATTGTGCCTGGAAACTATTCTGTAGTTGCAACATACATGGGTGATTCAGTATTCAACACCAACACTACATCTAAGGATGTTGAAATTGTTGGACATATACTGAAAGATACTCCAATCACAGCAAATGTTGTTGTTAATGGAAACAGGGTTACTTTAACAGTTAATGTTGATGAAAATGCTACTGGTTTTGTTGAACTTAAATTTGGTGATAATGTATTTAACATTGCATTAACTGATGGTGTTGGAACATTGACAACTTCACTGCCTTATGGAAACTACAGTCTGGATATTACTTATTTGGGTGATGAAAACTTTAATAAGAACTCTACCAAATGTGAATTTGCAGTTGTAGCGCCGACTAAGGAAAACACTACTATTTCATTGGATGTGGATGTTGTCAGTAATGAGAACATTGCTATATTCACTGTTGAAGTTGATTCTAAAGCTACTGGTATCGTTAAATTTGAAGTAACTGGTGCTGAAGAGTACTCCTTATATGTTGATGTAATCGAAGGTAAAGCAGTCTTTGAAGATGTATTGAAAGATGGAAATTACACTGTAATTGCTACTTATCTGGGAGATTCCAGATTTAATACAAATGTAACTTCATTTGACTTCACAATCACCAGTCCTCCGAAACCTGACGCTAATATTACAATTCCAGATATTAATCCTGGTGAAAGTTCCGTTGTTGATGTGGATTTACCTAGTGATGCTACTGGTACTGTTTATGTTTTAGTTGATGGTAAAGAAGTTTCAAGTGCTACTGTAACCAATGGTGGTGCTAAAGTGACTGTACCTGAATTGACTGCAGGTAATCATACTGTTGAAGTTAAATATTCCGGTGATACTAAATATGCATCAATCAGTAAGACATCTAGTGTGAATATTTCTAAAGTGGATATTCCTGCAAATAGTACATCTATTAAGATCACTCTTGCTGCTGGTTCTAAATCACCTAAATTCAATATAACTTTACCTAACGACGCTAAAGGCTATGTTGTTATAAACATTAAAGGCATAGATTACTTTGCCACTGTTGAAAATGGTACTGCAATTATTAATGTGCCAAGTTTAGCATATGGAAGCTATAGTGTAAAAGTCAACTACTCAGGTGATAATAAGTACAATTCCTTAATGAAGAACACTACCGCAAAGATTCCAAAACCTAAACTCACAGCTAAAAGCATTAGAATATCATACACTAATCCATATAAATACAAAGTACGTGTAACAATCGACGGTAAAGCTGTTGTTAAACAATATGTAACTTTCAAATTCAACGGAAAAACATACAAACGATTAACTAACTCCAAAGGTTATGCAACTCTTAAATTACCTAAGGTAAAACCTAAAACAACTAAATATACTATTACAATGGTCTATAAAGATATAAAAGTATCTAAAAAGATTAAAGTCAATAGTATTATCGTTGCTAAAAACCTCAAAGTTAAAAAATCAGCTAAATACTTGAAAATCCAAGTTAAATTAAAAAAAGTTGCTAAAAAATTGCAAAAAGGTAAAAAAATAACTTTGCAATTCAACGGTAAAAAATATAAAGCAAAAACCAACAAAAAAGCTGTAGCAACATTCAAAATCAAAAAGAATGTTCTCAAAAAACTTAAAGTTGGCAAAAAATACATCTACAAAGTTGCTTATAGTAAAGATGTAGTAAACAAAAAAATTACAGTTAAAAAATAGAGATTAACTTCTCTATTTTCTTTTTTTTAGGTTTTGTCTGTAATTTTGATAGATATTCTTTTTTTCTATTTTTAGTCTTGTAATAATCTTATGTTTCTTTTAATAGATAATTACACGATAATTTATGAATGTTTTTTAAGACTTTTTTGACGAAAACATATGTGATGTCCTATGTGGGTGGTGTGAAGTAATATAATGTATAATTTAAGTATATAACTTAATAAATAATTTAATCTAAAAATTATATATATTAATATAATATATTTTCGACGTGTTAAATATGAATTTTAAGAGGATGGTCTTAATTTCATTAATTCTTTGTTTCTTGTCGTTAGCTTGTGTATCGGCAAGTGAAAATCAAACATCAATAGAAAATTCTAATTTTGATAACATTAATGTTATTGATGTGGGTGGCGAAGAGATTAATGAATATGATAATGATATGTTTGCTGGAAAAAATGTTTCTGAGGGACAAGGTGTTGTTTCTGGGAATTTACTTTCCAGTAGTAATGTTGATGATAAAAATACTACACTTGGTGTGGCTGTTGGAGAAAATGTTTCTGATGGACAGGATGCTGTCTTGGGGAACTTGCTTTCCAGTAGCAATGTAAATGATAAGTTGTCCGCTTCAAAAGTAGGAACCCGTGATGAATTGAATAATATGATTCTTGCTGCTAAAGATGGTTCAACAATAACTTTGGATAAGGATTATGGGTTTTTAGGGGCTGTAAAACCTATTGAAATAACTAAAAGCATTGTAATTGATGGTAAGGGACATACCATTACTCTTGGATATAATAATGCTTTTAATTTAAAGTATGTGAGTTCCATTCGAAAAATTGAAATAAAAAATATTAATTTTGTACGTGGAGACGGAGGAGCCATAATTGCTGATGGGAAGTGCCCTTATATAATTTCCAATTGTAAATTTATAAACTGTTCTAGAGGAGGTCTTGCAGGTGCAATTTCGGCAACGGCGGAATATAACTCTCAAATTATTGATTGTACTTTTAAGAGATGTTATGCTTTTGGAGAGACGAAAACTGTTAGATGGGAAACCTCAGCCACTATGACATCTACTGCATCTAGTGATGGTGGTGCAATTTATATTTATGGTTTGGTCACTGTTAAATCTTGTAGATTTGAAGATTGTTCGGCTGGAAGTGGTGGTGCAATAAGGGCATATGGTAAATGTCAAATACTTGATTGTGTTTTTGTTAAAAATCACGCAGGAAGAGCTGAATGTATGCAGTCTTATGAGCATGGAGGCGCTATTTATCTTAAGGGTGGATCTGGTGCTTTAGTTAAGGGATGCACATTCAATGAAAATTCTGCTGGACGTTTTGGGGGCGCAATATCAATGTATTCTAATGATGTTAGAATTGAGGACTGTGTTTTTAATTCTAACTATGTGGATGATAGCGTAAAGCAAAAAGGTGGTGCAATATTTATAAGTTCAGATTCCAAGATTGGCGACACGGGTATTCAGATAACTCGGTGTACATTCAACAATAACGGATATAATAGCAATAAACATTACTGTAAATATGGTGGAGCAATATATTTTGATGAGGGAATTATTGTTGGACATATTTCATATTGTAATTTTACAGCTAATGGTGCTTCAAAGGAGGGTGGTGCAGTGTATGCTTCATCCAATTGCAAATCCCTTAATTTTAAAGGATGTCTGTTCACCAAAAATCAGGTTAAGAAATATGGTGGAGGAATATATCTTGATTCTAAATCTTCAACCATAGTGGATTGTGCATTTGTCGAACAGCCTAATGCAATATATTGCGACCATAAAGGATGTTCAGTTAAATTTTCTACTTTTTTAAGGAATGACAATTATGATGTCTGGTCTACCAAAGAGATAAATATTGCAAACAATTGGTTTGGAAATACTATGGATAACAGGTATTACGATTTGGCCAAGCTCAAAGGTAAAGCAGTTAACCTTAATAATAGGGAAAATTTGTATCTTGTTGCCACATCTATGGATAAAAATTACCACGATGGGCAGGAGTCCACCATTGATTTAAGCATGAAATATATGCGTGATTCTCCTACATCTGACAGTAAATTACCTCCATTTAGTAATCCGGCGATTAGTTATGGTGTAAGTGGAGTAAATGTAAAGGTGGTTTCTGATAAGCTTTATTTGGCAAACGGCAAATCCTCTTTTAAATTCCTGACAGATCCTTTTAAAAATACATCTTCTCTTACTGTGGATTGTTATGGTGCAAAAATCACTTTAAAGTTCAATACAAATCCCTATTCATTCACAGCTCTTCAGGTTGTTGTTAACAATTGTCAAAATAGAGTTTTAAATCTGGTTCATAATTATACTCGTGACAAATCTATCGACGGTGACATGGCCGTAACTATTTCAAAAGACCTAGTGATTAATGGTAACGGTTTTACTTTGGATTCAAAAAATGGTGGTGGAGTCTTTTTTATGAGTTCCCGTCCTAATGTGGACATAAATAATTTGAACATTGTTAATAGTAAATCAAAGTGGGGTTCGGCCATTTGGGGTTATATAAATAATATGTCAGTCAATAACTGCAGGTTCATTAATTGTTCAGCAAAATTTGAGGGGGGTGCGATTAATCTGGTTGGAAAAGTGCTTACAATAACCAATTCCACTTTCATTAACAATACGGCTGATGAAAATGGGGGCTCTTTGATTGTAATGGGTATTAATACTGTAATTAGAGATTGCATTTTCATTAATTCCAATTCCGGTATGGAGGGATGTTTCATTTATCTTCAGGCTAGCAGCAGATTAAATCTCACAAATTCCATATTGTTAACCAATTCAACATCAAATTATATTTCTAAGCCGGAGGGTGACCCACTACGGTGGAATGTTTCAGCTAACATTGAGAACAATTGGTTTGGCGGTACAAATAATGATATATTAAAGAATTATGGCCTGCTCCGGGTGTTCCCTGTTAAGAGTTTGCTTTATCTGAATATTACGCCTTCTCTCTATGATATTCCTGTAGGGGACAGTTCAAATATCACTCTTAAGTTTTACTCATATGATTTGAACTCAAGACAAGGGGTTCCGTTATCACGCTTCAGAAACATGAAATTTGGCGTTAGCCTGTTGGAAGAAGGAGGGACACTCAGCTCCGATTCAATTATGCTGACCAATAATGAGGGAAGTGTGGTGTATACTTCAAGTTCCGATGGGGAGATGCCTGTTGAAATCGATTATGAACTATTCAACCATGTAATCTCTCTTAATCAGTACCATGAAGGTTCTTTCACAGACCTTAAGCATCTGATTAGCAATTCTGGGGATGTTATAAATCTCACTAGGGATTATACTTTTTCTGAGATGTTCGATTATATGTTGATGGATGGTATTTACATTAATAAAGATTTGACAATCAACGGTAATAACCATGTTATCGATGGTGATGGAGGGGCAAGAATCTTTAATATAGATGGACATAAGGTTGTTTTGAATAATATCACATTTGCTAATGGTAATGCCGATAATGGTGGTGCGATTCAAACATCAT
>NZ_CADCJB010000066.1 GCF_902801725.1 uncultured Methanobrevibacter sp.
CTCTTAACATGCCAAAATATTAATTAATATTTATTTTTCATGCATGTTTTTTCACACTTGTGCACTTTCAAAAGATTTAATAATATTTGAAATTATATAATTAATTATAAAATTATTGAATTTAATTGGTGATTATTATGCATAATAGAGTTCAAATTGCTCATGAATTTGCAAAAGCTATTAAATCTGATTATATCATTAAAATTATATTATTTGGTTCAGTTGTTCGTGGTGAAGATACTGAAGAATCTGACATTGATATTTTAATCGTATCTAATCATCGTGAAGAAATTGAAGATGTAATTGCTGATGAAGTAGCTTGGATTATGTATGATAAAAACGAATTAATTTCTGCCCACATCATGTCTGAAGATAGATTCATTAACACACAACATTTTTCTTTTTTAACTAATGTTCTTTCAGAAGGTGTGGAAATTGGATGAAACTCAAGCTTTTTTCAACAAATCTAAAAAGAAATTACTCAGTGCTAATTCTTCATACGATTTAGAAGACTATTCTTCTGCGGTTAGTTTATCTTACTATGCAATGTTTTTAGTAGCAAAAGCGTTAGTGCTCAAAAAAGGAATAAAAGCTCCTAAAACTCATAATGGTTTACTTTATTTATTTAAAGTCCGCTATGTTGAAGAAGAAGATTTTTCATATGAAAAATATGTCTACTTGGCCGACACTCAATCTCAACGAGAAGATGCTGATTATGATGCATTTGATGAAATTGATGAGAGAATAGCAAGAAAAAGGATTAAACAAGCTGAAGAATTTATTAATGAAGCAGAAAGATTTTTATAATTTTTTTAATTTTAATCTTGTTGGAAATTAAGGTATGATTTGCCTATTTTTCATAGGTAACCCACATGATTTTAAGTGGGTTGCTCTTAACAGGCCATGAATATTAATTATTTTACATTGGTTTATTTTTTTTTTTTTTAATTTAAAATATTTCCTAAAATTTTAATAATTAAAACAAGATAATGAAGTCTATCTTAATAAAATTAGAATAAATTAAATATTTTTTTTTAATTATTATGGAGGTTTATGCGTTGAATGTTTTACTGCGGTTCCTTTTTCTATACAATATGAATCTGCATGGATGTTAATGTCCTTTGTATTGGTTGCGGTTAATTGTTTTATTTTAATTACTGGTTATGTTTATTATGGTAAGGAAACTAAATATTATCGTTTAGCAACACTTTGGATTGAAGTTTTATTCTACTCAATACTTATCCTACTCTTATTTTATTTCATGTTCCCTACTGAATTCGGTTTTGAAGATGTCTGGAAGAATATTATTCCTACATTTTATACAAAAGGTCAATTTAGTCGATATTGGTTCTTTACTGCATATGTGGGCATGTTTCTGATTTCACCATTTGTAAATATAGCATTAAAGTATTTCGATAAAAAACAAGATTTGGCTGCGTTCTTAAGTTTATTTATTATATTTTCATTATTGCCTACAATTTTAAATCAGGACATGGCATTTAATCTTAATGAGGGATACAGTGTTTTATGGTTTGTTGTTTTGTATTATACTGGAGGTCTTTTACACAAATATGAAATATTTAAAAAGCTCAAATCTAATAAATGGCTTTTAATTTATATTGTTTGTTCTTTAATATCTTGGTCAATAATATATATTTTGGAGTCTTTAGGTTTAATAGAAACTGGATTTGGATTATATTCATTTAATTGTTATTTGTCTCCATTATACTTTATAGGTGGTATTGCATTATTCTGTGTCTTTAAAAATATTAAAATTACCAAATCATTTTCAATATCCATGATTAAATTCTTCGCTCCAGTTTGTTTCGGTGTTTACCTGATACATGATAATATGATAGTTGACAAGTATGTCTTGGCCAAAAAATTCGCATTTTTAGCAAATATGGATCCAATTTCCATGATTATTGGCATAATTCTTGTTGGTGTGGGAATATTTGTTGCATGTTCTTTAATTGACTGGATACGGGAATTGCTATTCAGAAAATTAAAAGTCAAATCCAGACTTGCTAATTTGGAAGAAAATATCTACTTGAAATTTGATAACTATTAAGTTAAATAGTTATTATTTTCTTTTTTTAAACTCGTATGATGAGCTTAATACTTATGAACATTGTGTATTGAATACATTTTTGGCAATGAAGATGGCACGAGATAAGGCACAGTTTTAATTATTGGATTATAAAATTAATGACTTACTTTATAGCTATCATCATCTCCAACAGTTGCAAGAAGAGATACAGCGAAATACTTTGATGTATTGGAAAAAATTGATTCAACTGAACTAGCTACTGTAGATGTAAGCTATGAAACATGGGCGGAAGTAAGTGAGTATGAAAATACTCATTGGAATGAAGAAGCAGAAGTAATTAGTCAGTTTAAGTATTATTTAAATGATTTGATTATGTAATTAGATGACGGCACAATGGAGCAGTTAATCATTAAAATTGAAAATAATATTTAGTTTTCTGTATCTAATATTTGTCAGAAAAAGTAGTAATTTAGGCAAATAATTAAAAATTTTACACCATATCTTCAAAGATTAAAAAATAGTTTTTTACTGGTATTCGATGGCCTGCCATGCCATTTCAAAGTTTTTCTCAAAAATGAGATCAATATCCGCACTTGGGAAATCTAACCAAACGCATTGAATTCCCATATACATGATATACAATGATTCGGCAATGTTTTTAGTTGAAAAGTCTTTTCTGATTTCATTTTGCATTTTTCCATCTTCGACAAGGTCGGATAAAAATATTCCAATATTATTTCCTGTTTGTGAAATTACTCTTCTAACATCATCATTGGCATATCCTGTTGAAGTTAAAAGCATTAATACGCTTCTATAATTGATTTTTTCATTTATGCTTTCAATTTCCGCACCGTTTATGAAGTGATGTAAAATATAAAGCAATGCATCATGGATTCTGTCCTTTGTGGAACCTTCAAGAGGGATTTTATCAAAATCGATTTTAATATAATCCACCATATACTTTTGCATAATTGATTCAAATATGTCATTTTTATCTGAAAAATGATAATATATGCCTCCGGTTGTCAGCCCGGTGCAATTTCGAATTTCACTAATTGAAATGTCGATTGTGCCTTTATCCAATATTAATTTTAGTGTTTTTTCAAGAATCAAGTCTTTAGTGTTCATCTAACCACACAATGTTTTTAATAGTTAATTAATTATTCTCTGAATCTTATCTTTTCCCATTGCAAATTAAAATTATCTTCAAAGGTTGAAATCATATCATCAATTAGATACATTTCCCATTTATATTCAATTCCCATGTACATGATAATTAATGACTCTACAAGGTCTTCGGTTGGTAGGTCTTGTCGGATTTCCCTGTTTTTTTGACCTTCATTAATAATCTCTGTGAATAATTCCTTCAATTCGTTTAGGAGGATTTGGCATAAATCCTGAAAATTTTCATGAGCAAATCCATTTGCAGTCAAAATCAATAATATGGTTCTGTAGTCTATTTCATCATCAATAGATTCAATATTGATTCCGGTTTGTTTCTGCTTAAAAATTTCAGCCAGGACATCATGGATTTTCTCTTTTGCATTTCCATTTATCTGATTGAGTTTGTCTATATTAAATCTGTAATAATTCATATAATATTTTTCAATAAGTTCATCGTATATTTCTTCCTTATTTGAAAAATAGTGATATATTCCACCAATTGCAATTCCGGAGGATGCACTTATTTCTCTAATAGAAATGAGAGAGTCTTGTTTTTCTATCATTAATTTTAAAGTATTTTCTAAAATTAACTGTTTTGTATTCATACATTAAACAATTTATATTTTATAGTTATTAAATGATATAGAGAACGAACGTTCGGTTGAAGTGTAAAATTAATTTTAAGAACAAACGTTCTGTTATATTGGAAAATAAAAACTAAATTTATAGTTTTAATTCCTCAAACAACAATAAGTTTATAAAACAATAAACTGAGAAATATTATTGAGTAAATTTTTTGAATGAATATTCTATAATTACTTACAAATTTGAGGTATTTTAAAATGAAGAAAAAAACGATAGGGATATTGCTGATAATCCTTGTATTGTTTATAAGTATTGGCGCAATTTCAGCGGCTGATGCTAATGAAACATTAATGGAAGAAGTCAGCGATACCGAGATAGCAGCAACTTCTGTTGCTGTTGATGAAGACAACACTATTTCGCCGGAGAGTGAAAGTGGCGGAGATGTTGAAATTAATGTAACTGATAGTCGAGATGAAAAATCAATTTCGAATGAGGTGAAGGTAACTTCCAAATCAAATGAAGTGCTTTCCGCTTCTAGTGATGATGTGCTTAGTGATGATGTGCTTAAATCCTCTAGGCCTTTTCATTTTAACGGCAATACATATGAACATTTAGATGATACTATTGCTGCCGCTATTGTGGCGGGTGGAGGAACAATATATGTTGAAGATGGTACATACTACACTGATCCTGAGGATGATTGTAATTTTGAGATTAGTGCAGGTAAATCTATAACAATAACAGCATATAATTATGGAGGAGTTACTTTCGAATCCGATGACAATGATTATTTGTTTATTATATCTGGTGAAAATACACATATTGTATTCAATGGCGTAAACTTCAAAAAGGGATCAGCAATAGATGGTGGTGCCTTTGAAGTGAAATCTAGCGGACAATTGACATTGAACTGGTGTACCCTGACCGAAAATAAAGCAAGTGATTATGGTGGAGCGGTATCTGTGAAGGATGGTGGTTCATTTATAGCTAAAGATTGTCATTTCTCAAATAATTGGGCCGAAGATGCTGGTGGAGCCGTCGCTTCTGAGGAAGATGGTAGTGTTTCACTTGAACGTTGTTCTTTCGAAGGCAATACAATAGGTAAGAATAAAGTTGAAAACGACATTGGATATGAAGATGGTGCAGATAAACCTGGAACTTGGAGTTTTTACGATTGCCGATTTAAAGGACACGGTTCCCTTGAAATTGAAGTAGACGCTCCTGCTAAATCAGTCACAATAACACCCGACGTTGAAGATGATGTAAATTACGCTGTTTTATATAAAGATGGTCAGGAATATCGTAGAACCGCTTGTAATGATGGAGACACTGCAACTTTCTCCGATTTGGAACCAGGCACTTATACAGTTTACATGATGAAAAATTATGAAAACAGATACGGATATTCTGGAAATGAATTTACTATTATAGAACCTAATTTTGTTTTAGATGATAAAGATGTATTTGAAACTTTAAGTGCTGCGGTTAATGCTATTCCTAATGGTGGAAGTGGAGTAATTACTGTTGAAGCCGGAACTTACACAGGTTCTTCTAATTTTAACGTACAGATTAGAAATAAAGTAGTAACAATTATGCCTAAAATTATTTCTGAATATGATGATACTGTTATTTTTTCAGGTAATTCTCAAAATTATCTGTTGGACGTAGGTGCTAATGCCCAACTCATTTTGGAAGATATAACTATAACAGGCAAATTTTCAAATGCAGCATTAATATTCACTAGCAATTTGGAGTCTTCAATTACAGATTGTGAATTTAATAATATTAAAAATTCTCAAAATCAACCTGGAACTCCAATTGATGCTCAAAATTCAAAACTGACTCTAAATGATACTACTTTTGATTTAAACGGTCACATTATATTAAAAAACACTGTTGCAGTTATAGATGAATGTACTTTCACCAACAATACTGGTGAACAGGGAGGAGCAATTAATGCAAATCCTTCTTCCGATTTAACTGTTACAAACTCAGAGTTTACCCGTAATGATGCAACAACTGAAGGTGGTGCAATATATGCAACTAATCTTAAAATTGAAGACACTACATTCATGCTAAACACAGCTGAAACTGGAGGAGCTGTTTATATAACTGACAGCAGCGACAGACTCGTTAATATTACCTCCTGTGTTTTTGATTCCAATATTGCAACTGATCAGAGGAACATATTCTCCAAATCACCTACAAGGAAATTTAATTTAGAGTTCAATGAATATGATTTGAATTTAACAATGACTCAAAAAGATGCTTCATATGGTAGTGAGTATATTCTTAATGGTAAATTTGACTGGGGTTCAAATTTAAATAATACTTTTACTCTTTTATCAGGAACCATAGATGATGAGAATGTTTTCGGAGATTTGCTTACTGTTGAAGATAACAAATTTAATATAAATCTTGGAGTGCTAACAGGCGGAACACATGAATTAGCCATGGAAGGAATGTATACTCAGGGAGACAGTAATGACCATTTCTATACTCACGTATATTATTCTGATTTAAATGGAAACGAATTCTATCTAACAAACCCTGCATATCTAAAAGTAGTTATTGCAAAAGCTAAAATATTATTGAATCTTGAAGTAAAAAATGTATTAATACCTGAAATACCTGTTTTAAACCTTTATGCTAATTGGGATAATAATTACACAATTTTCATCGGAAATAAATATTATAAGCTTGAAGTTGTAAACGGTAAAGGTAGCATGCAGCTGACTGGCCTTGATTTAGGCAATTATTCAGTTGTTGCTATGCGCGATGCTGATGAAAACTTTGATCTTGCCATGAATTTTACTACTTTTTCAGTAAGTAAAACCTACAGCAACTTCCTCGTCGTAAGTACAAATGTGGAATATGATACTTTAGCACAGGCAGTAGCCAATTCCGGCAATGAAGATACAATATATGTTAAAAACGGCACATATAAAGACACAAAAATAGTAATATCCAATAAGACTTTAGATATTATTGCATTGGAAACTGTGGTCTTTGATGCTCAGGGCGGCGATGCGAATTTCATAATTGTAAACGAAAATGCTGAAGTCTATATTTATGGTATAGCATTCAGAGGAATTCACAACAGAAATACAAATTATGGAGCTATAGTCAATCACGGAGATCTTTCACTGGATTCATGTAATTTTACAGACAATAAGATTACAAAAACATCATTTGCTGGAAATGGTGGAGCAGCTATATTTAGTGACGGAGAATCACTGGAAATTGACAACTGTAATTTCATAAACAATGTCGCTCCTTTAAAAGTAAGTACTGCAGCAGTCACATCATTGGGTTATGAGGATATTTCAATCACAGATTCCAAATTCATAAACAACACTGCACGTGAAGGAGGAGCAGTTCACTTTAAAAACATAGCTCAATTTGAATCAGCAATCTATTCATGTGATTTTGAACAGAATACTGCTGTTAAAGGATCTGCAATATATATCGGAAACAATTCAAGATATGCATCTGTAAGTCTATCTAATTTCGTTAAAAACAACATCAAAAATAGTTTAGGAGAAAAAGCCCAACTTGAAGGTGGAGTAATATATGTCAATGGAAACACTACCAAGGTAACAATTGACATCGGATTATCCAACTTTGAAAACAACGCCAACAAAGATGTCGACGGAGGAGTCTTATGTCTTGACGGAAGTTCAAATGCATTCATTGAAGGCTGTACATTCAATAACAATAGCGGTAAGTTGGGTTCTGCAATTTTAATCAAAAACCCTAATAATGAAAAACTCACATTGCTTATAGATAGCAGTTCCTTTACAGATAACCGTGCAACAACTGGAGCTGTTGCAACCTCTCCTAAAGTTATAGCACTCATTGAAGAGTGTATTTTTATAAATAACACTGGAGAAAACAGACATGTTTACAGCAACGGATTTACCGTGGCTCATGATACTGTTTTTGAAGTTAGCGATACTAACTTAAAAGCGTCAACTGTTTCATATGGTAATAACTCAATAATCAAAGGTACAGCAGATCCTGGTGTCAATATCTACACATTAGCAAACTTAACCGTTGATGGTGAAAATGTCACTGCAGAAATTAAAAACAATGCATTTACCTATAATGCAGGTGTATTGAATCATGGAAAACATACAGCTGTTTTAAACAATATTGTAGATATGAACAATAATACCTACTTGATGGACAGCATAAGTGTTACTTTCAAAGTTAACCGCATAGGCATTGAATTAAATGTTTCTGTTGACAATATTACCTATGGTGAAACCCTGAAAGTCGTTGAAACATTGCCTTCTACTGCTTCAGGTAGAATAAGTTACCAATTGAATGGAAAAGGATACACAAAAGATGAACTCGAATCATTGAAATTAGATGCAGGAAAATATACCCTAGTAGCTACCTACAATAATGAAGATTACGCACCTTCATCTTCCACCATCAATTTTGAAGTATATAAAGCTAATCCGACCATATCTGTAGAGGATGTGGAAGTAGAAGATAATGGTACCGTTATTGTAAACATAAAAACAAATGTTCCATCAATCTATACAATAGAAATTGGAGATTACAAAACTGATAAATATGTTAACGGTAGCAGAGCTGTTGAAATAGATAAAATATTTGAACCTGGAACCTACACAATCAAAGTCACTTCACAGGAACGTGTAAACTACAAATCAAATTCCACTGAGGCTACTTTGAAAGTCACTAAAAATATTCCGGTAGTCACATTAAGTGCCTCCAATAAAGTCACATCTCCAAATGAGGCTATTGTCGGTGTTTCAGCTCCGGAAAATGCAGTAGGAAATATCACATACACAATAACAGATTCAAATAAAAACATTGTTAAAACCCTAACCCAATCCTGCAGAGACGATTTAATCGTTTCCGATTTGGATGACGGAGACTATGAAATCAGTGCAGTATTTGAAGGTGATGATTTATACTATTCAACCAGCAATATCAAAATGGCTCCATTATCCATTATGAGGTCCGCAAGTAATGTAAATATTCTCAGCGAGGATGAAGATGACTATGATGATGAATATAACTATCCATTCATATACCAGGAAGATGAAGATTCAGATTATGAATATTATGAAACCTTGGAAGAAGCAATAGATGCGGCTTCATTAATGGGAGGAATCATTACAGTTAGAGGCGGAACCTATTATTACGAAGATGGAAACGCCGGTATTGATATTGAAGGAGAACCAGAAATAACAATCAGAGCTTATGCAGGCGAAGAGGTTATTTTTGACTGTCAACATGAAAGTGACTTCCTGTATTTAACATATGATACTGAAGTAGAGATAATTGAGGCAGCTCCACCTATTCCTATTATATATAACACAGCAGGACCTACCATTACACTTGAAAACATTACCGTAATCAACGGATATGCCAACAGTGATGGTGGAGTTATCGAAATGGATGCGGGTACTTTAACATTGCTGAACTGTAATTTCTACAATAACGAAGCTGAATATGGTGGAGTAATATATATCGGTTCATTTACTTCAGACCAGGATGCAGATGTCATTGCATATAACACTACATTTATAAACAATATTGCAAGATCTGAAGGTGGAGCAATCTATATTTCAGAAGGTCTTGAACAGTTCGTATCAGCTTCATTTTACGCATGTACATTTTTAGACAACTACCAAGGTGAAGATGATGAGAGAACTATGAATTACTTTGCTGGTGATGCTGCTGATGAAATAGTTAAGAAAGCTTGTATATTTAACGCTAAGGATACAGTAACTTGGTCAATGGATAAAATCAACCAGACAGTAACTGTTAACGGTACATCTACTGATATCTTCGATTCATGGGCGGAAACTACACCATAGGTGTAATGAATGACCATGACTTAAATACATATATCTTTAAAGATGCTTCATTTGAAATGAGAGTGCCAAACTTCATCATATCCGCAGATGAGGTATATGAAAACTTAACTGATGCTATTGGCAATGTTACAGATAATGGTATTATTTATGCAAATGCAAATTATCATATTGATGAGAATATGGAAATTGACATTAGCAAATCTTTCACACTTACCAATTTCAGAGACCGCGTGGTTGTTTTCGATGGAAACAGCACAAACTGGTTCTTTACAGTGGCTGAAGGATGTAATGTTGTAATTGAAAACATTGAGTTTGTTGATGGAGGCATAAAAGATCATGCATCAATTGAAAATTACGGCAGTTTAACACTTAAA
>NZ_CADCJB010000067.1 GCF_902801725.1 uncultured Methanobrevibacter sp.
GTGTTGCAAGCAGCTTTATCAATAGCAGGTTGTAAGTATTCCATGTCTCCGTTGCATAATGCTACAACAACTTTTGCAATCATTTCAGGAGCTACAGGACAACCAGGAAGTGCGCAGTCAACTTTAACTAATTGACTGATTGGTGCGAATGATTCGTGTTTAGGTTGTGCTTGTTGACCTCCACGTGCAAAGGTTGTGAAACAACCGGTCATAGCACATGAACCGAATGCACAGATTAAACCTGATTTTTCTCTTGCCATTAAAAGTTCTTGTACACTGTGGTCATCTTGTAAACAGACTGATCCTTCAATTAAACATAAGTCCATTTCAGGCATTTCTTCAGCGAAAGTACCGTGAACCCATTTGTCCACTAAAGTTTGTCCGTATACAATATCAACCATATCAGTAAGTACTGTAGATAATATATCATAATTTTCAGTTAAAGACATTGCGTCTCCAGTACAACCACTTAAGTGTATGTAACCAATACGTGGTTTTGCAGAAGCAGCTTTAGGTTCTGCTGCAGGTTTGGTTTCTTCTACAGGAGCAGCAGCTTCAACTTTTTTTTCTGCTTTTGGTGCTTCTTCAGATCCGCCAAAAGCTTTTTTCAATTTATCAAACATTATTTTACCCCGATTTCTTTTAAAATAATATCTATAGTTTTTGGAATTGCCCTTTCAACAGGTTCTGTTAAACCCATATCAATATCCGGAGTTGGTATCTCGGCAGGTTTACATCCGACAATTACTACTTCACAATTACTTTGAGAGATTTCACGAAGTGGGTCTTCCACGGTCATTCCATGAGGATTATCATATTTTCCTTGTTGCATTACGCTTGGATCGAAAATATCCACAGTGCCAGGTTCCCCATCGAATTCAACAACATCAACAACTATGAGCTTTTTCCAGTTATAGTCAGTGTACAATGGGAAAAAGTTAGTTGGCGCTGCGGTTCCTCCATCAACAAACTGAACACCGTCAGGCAGTGTTTTACCTTCCACTTTTTCATTTATTTCTTTTAAAATCTCTTTATTAAATTCATTGTCTACAAAGTCAGTAATGGCAGGGTCATAATAGTCACTTTCATCATTCAATACTTTCTGTAAAATATTGATAACTATAGGACCGTATCCATCATCCTTAAATAAAACATTCCCGCATCCGATAACAATTATATCCGAATCATAAGGCATTAATAAATCCTCCAAATACTTAGATTCTCACCATTTCGTTTTTGAGAATGGATTTATCTTCATCATCAACTACCATTACATGAGTAGCACAGGATAAACATGGATCGTAAGCTCTGATTACATGTGGACCTAACTCATGGTGGAATCCTTCAGTTGCAGGACCCATAGTTGGAATGTTCCAAGTAGTTGGTACAATTGCTGAGTAGAATTGGGTTTTACCATCTTTGACTTGAGCCATATGTACGTCAGTTCCTCTAGGACCTTCTATGACACCAAATCCAAGTTCACCAGTTCCTCTCTTATCGTAAGACATGTTTGCAGGTGCTGCAGGATCAATAGCATCTAATGCTTCCATACAAGCGTCGTAATTTTTCAACATTTCTTGAGCACGAGCGAGATGTTGAGCAACTACACCTTTGTCTTTGAATCCGGCGAATTTTTCCATTCTTGCTCTTGGACCAGTTTCAACATTGACACCTTCCCATAATGGAATTACTGAACATGCTTTGGTTCCGATTTCAGGATCATCATACCATGCTTCAGGTAATACTTCTGAGAATTTGCCCATATCGAATTCGTTGGTACCGTAAGTTGCATCCATTGCCATTAATGGTTGATTAACTACACCTAAATCTTTAGGTAAACCAGCTTCTTGAACACAGTTTGCTATAAATTCAACGTGTGCTTCAAGTTTTGGTTTTAAAGCAGTCATTCTTTCTATTAATCTTTCTTTGGTGAATGGTGTAATGTTTCTTGCCATTCCTCCAACCCTGATATCGGATGGGTGGATACCTTCACCAGCAATCATATCTACAACATATTGAACATTTTTTCTTACTTCACTTACACTGTTAACTGCATCTACGAATTTGTCCTCTGGGACAACGTCAGGTGCAACTAAGAAGTGGTGAATTGCTGCACTGTTAATACCGTGTGCTGCTGCAACAGCTTTTCTTAACAATTTAGCTGCTTTAGGAATTTCAAGTCCTAATGCCATATCCATAGCTTCTGCAGATGCTAAAGTGTGTGGAATTGGACATACTCCACAGATTCTTTGACATAAAACAGGAGCGGTTTCAGGAGCTTTGTTAAGAACCATCTTTTCTAAACCCCTAACAGGAGTTATACTTAAATACATCCCTTTTGTAACTATCCCTTCATCGTCAACTTCCATGACAAGTTCGGCATGGCCCTCTTGACGAGTTGTAGGAGATATAACTACTCTATCTTTCAAATTTGTCACCTCAATTTTAAAACTTAGAAACTAACATTTATATTATTTGTTTGATATTACTTATATAGTAATAGTAAAAATGCAGATAGAAATATATATAAAAGATAAAGAACTTAATTATATTATTATCTTTAATAAAAATTATAGGAGGGATAATATTGGAAAAATCAAATATAATTATTTCAATAATTATTGTGTTATGTATTGCCGCAGCAGTTGCAGCATATGGAATAACCAATAGTAACAATCCAATTTTTTCAGATTTATCCAGTATGCCTGCTAAAACTGGAAATGGACTTGGAAACAATACTACCATGCACAATGGAAGTGGATCATCAGTAGCAACTACTGCAGGAAGCGCAAGCAGTTCAGATTCTGGTTCATCCGGCAGCGATAGTGGATCAGATTCAGGATCAGACTCATATAGTGGAGACGGAGGCAGTAGCAGTTATAGTGACAGTGGCAGCAGTGATTCTTCCTCAAGTAGTTCTTCATCAAGCTCAAGTTCAGGTACTTCATTATCCTACTCAGATGCAGAAAGTATTGCTTCAGGAGCTGTTTCAGAAGCTGGATGCTATGTTGGAGGCGGATACTATTCCGACGGATATTGGTACTTTACTGTCTATGATGAAAATGGTAATGCTGTTGACTCAATAAGTGTTAGCGATTCAAGCGGCGCTACTGGAAGAGGTTAATATTAACTTTAACCTTTCTTTATTTTTTTATTAAAATAGATAAATATATATAATAAAAAAAATAGATTAATTATTGTTGTATTTAAGGGCCCGTAGCCTAGCTGGATAGGGCGTCGGACTTCTAATCCGAAGACCCCGGGTTCAAATCCCGGCGGGTCCGCTCTTAACAATCTTTTTTTGAAAATACTTTTTTAAATTCAATAAAAATAATTTTGGGCTTGTAGCCTAGTCTGGAAGGGCGTAAGACTCCTAATCTTAAGATCGAGGGTTCAAATCCCTCCAAGTCCGTTTTTTAAAAACTGTCCAAAGTAACTGTTTTTGTTGATTTATTCTTTTGGACTGCATCATCAAAGAGAATCCTACCGTATTTTCCCCCGCCACCGGGAACTACATCAATTGTATTATTTCTAAATGATTCAATGACCCCAGACACATCCGAATCTATTTTTGCTATTTCATCCAATGAAACATTAATCAGTACATCAATTTCGGTTGAGAAAGCATCTATCAGTTTCTGCCATTTGGCCTGAACTGTCTTTGTAGTGACTCCCTTGTCAAGAACAGTTGAAATCAGTTCGGCAAGAGGCATCAAATGAACGTATTCCGGTCTGAAATCAGGATGTTTAGGTTCACTATAATCGGCAATCTCGGAAATCCTAAAGTCAACACCCTTTTTTATCCTTCCCCCGCATTCGCATTTCATCCCCTTTTTCTTAGCATCTTCAGGATTGATGAGTTTATAGCATTTGGTACATGCAGTCATGTGATACTTTCCAAGGTTCGGCACCAGACCATAATTTGCTTTAATTTTCCTATGTTTTATTGAATTTTTTATGGCAGAGTATGATAAATCTTCAAGCTCCAATGCATTAAATTCCCTACCCAATCTGTGGGGCCATGGGGAATGGGCATCGGAATTTGTCAGGAATGAGAAATCCTTCAGCTCGCCGACAGTATCTGCCATGAATGTGTCAGCGGACAAACCCAACTCAACAAAATCCGGCTTTTTCTCATAACAGTCATAGATACTGTCATATGACTTATACATTCCTGTCCATGGAGTAAAAGCATGTGCAGGACCAATCATACAGTCGTATTCCCTGACCATATCCAGCAGTTCAGCGCCGGTATAGGCTGTTCGAGGTCTGCCGTCAACATTTTTGTTTTTGGATGGCAATTTTTCAGACAGTTCACGGGCAATATCAATATCCGGAATAATGATCAGATGATGAATCCTGCCCCTGCCTTCAACTTCAGTCGTTAAGACGAAATCCATACCGTCACATGCATAAATACCGTCACCGGAATAAGTTGTGCTTTCTTCAATCATATCCAGCCAGCCTGGATGAAATGCATCGCCAGTGCCTAGAAGTTGTAATCCTTTCAATTTTGATTTTGAAGCCATATTCTTAATCAGCATGTCTTTTGATGATGCTGAGGAAAAACAGCTGTGGACATGAAAATCCGCATTCACTAACATGTTTAAGAATTATAATTCCATATTATATTAACTTATTCAATACGGATCAATATTATTAAGCTTTCACTATTTTAGAAATGAACTAGTTAAATCAATTATTAATTTAATTATAAAACAGGTCGACGATATTCGACATTGAATCAAAAAAAAAATTAATCCAATAGAAATAGACAAATTGCAAACAACAGGAATAGATAAATCCTCTCAAAAAAAGAGCATCTTTCAAGTTTTGAAATGCGGTTGCTTCACTTTTTCCATCTCCACTGGCAGCTGCATTTGCATCAACATACCTTGTAGCAGATGTTTCTTTTAGAATTTCACCATCATTTTCATTTTCTAAAACATTATTCTCATCGGATGCACCAAGCAATTGAGAACTTGAATTTTTATATTCGGCACCATAAATTTCATTATTTTTACCCGCAGCAACTGAGGCGGCATCACTTGCAAGTGCCACATCACCACCACCGGCAATATCCCTCTTTGAATCATCCATTGCATCGACATCATTTGTAACTGCAATAGTCTCTGCATCTGCAGATGAAACAATCCGTGTCAACGTTGTCATCCATGTCTGCTGCAGAAACCGCAGATACTGATATCAATACAGTCATTAAAAAAAGTAACATTAATATTTTTTTACTCATTATTTAACCACCATATACAAAAAATATTCAATATGAAAAATATTGACTACATTCCATAGTTTTATTAAAAGAGACTATAT
>NZ_CADCJB010000068.1 GCF_902801725.1 uncultured Methanobrevibacter sp.
TTTGAACAGAATACTGCTGTTAAAGGATCTGCAATATATGTCGGAAATAACTCAATATATGTGAGTGTCTCATTATCCAAATTCATTAAAAACGACATCAAAAATGAGATGGGCGAAGATGCAGAACTTGAAGGTGGAGTAATATATGTTAATGCAAACGATGCTGAAGTAACCTTTAATATTGACTCATCCAACTTTGAAAGCAACTCCAACAAGGATGTTAATGGTGGAGTCATATGCCTTGACGGAATTTCAAACGCAAACATCGACACCTGTACTTTCAACAACAATAAAGGTAAAATGGGTTCTGTTATTTTAATGAAAAACCCTAATAATGAAAAGCTTAGGTTATTTATTGACAGCAGCCTCATTATGAACAACAATGCAACAATTGGAGCTATTGCAACATCTCCTAAAGTTACAGCATTCATTGACGGTTGTGTTCTTGCAAATAACACCGGTGAATACAGAAATATTTACAGCAATGGATTTACCGTAGCTCATGATACCATTTTTGATGTTAAAAATGTTGAATTAAAAGCATTGAATGTTAAATACGGTGAAAGCTCAATAATCAGCGGTACAGCAGATATTGGTGCTAATATCTATGCTGCAGCTAATTTAACAGTCGCTGGTGAAAACGTCACTGTGGAAATCAAAGACAATGCATTCACCTATAATACAGACATATTGAATCCGGGCAAATATCATGCTGTTTTAAACGGTATTGTAGATTACAATGAAAATGCATATCATATGGACAGCATTACTAAAATGTTCAAAGTCAAAAGTGCAAGCTTTGATTTGAATGTTTCCGTTGACAATATCACATATGGTGAAACCATAAAAGTCACTGAAACACTACCTGCAAATGCTATTGGTACAATAACCTACCAATTGAATGGAGTATATTATACAAAAGAAGAACTTGAGTCATTGAAATTAGATGCAGGAAAATACACTCTTGTAGCATTATATAATGACGAAGCTTTCGAATCCACATATTCCATTATTGATTTTGAAGTGAAAAAGGCCAATCCAACCATATCTGTAGCGGATGTGGAAGTTGGATCTGACGAAAACATTACTGTAAACATTGAAACAAATGTTCCATCAATCTACACAATAGAAATTGGTGACTACAAACTCATCACATTAATCAACGGCAGCAAGTCCATTGATGTGGATAAGACATTTGCACCTGGAACTTACACAATCAAGGTCACTTCACAGGAACGTGTAAACTACTTATCAGGTTCTGCTGAGGCCACTTTGAATGTCAAAGGCGGATCATCACTTGGCACCACCAGCAATGTTCTCGGCCAATCCTCAATTGAGGAAGTAGATGACGAAAACGTTAATAATTTCAATTGGAATTCCCATGATGATCTTCTTATTGCCTCAAACAATGACCTACTTGGTGATGAAGATTCCATTTTCGATGACTATGAAGAATATGGCAACTTCATTTACCAAGAGGATGAAGATGATGATGACCCTCAATATTTCGACACCCTGGAAGAGGCAATCGACGAGGCTTCACTAATGGGCGGTATCATTACAGTTAGAGGTGGAACCTATAAGGGATATGGATTCTGCGGAATTGAAATTGAAGGTGAATTGGAAATAACAATCAGAGCTTATCCTGGCGAAGAGGTTATTTTCGACTGTGAAGGTGAAAATCAATTCCTATATTTAACATATGAAACTGAAGTAGAATGGACTGAGACAGCTCCTCCTGTTCCATATACCTATCAGACAGAAGGTCCGACAATTACACTTGAAAACATTACCGTAATCAATGGATATTCTGATGGTGATGGTGGAGCTATCGAGATGGATGCAGGTACTTTGACATTAATGAACTGTAATTTCAGCAATAACAATGCTGATGCTGATGGTGGAGCCATATATATAGGTTCAGTCACTGCAGATGAGGATGCAATGGTTATTGCAGTAAATACTACATTTACAAACAATTATGCAAAAGGAGAAGGTGGAGCAATCTATATTGACGGCAGTCTACAGGATAACTCTGCAACATTTGGCTTCTGTACCTTTTTAGATAACTTCCAAGGAGAAGGGGAAAACCGTGAGATGAATTACTTTGCAGGATCTGGAGTTAGTGAAATAACCAGCAAATATTGTGTCTTCAATGGTACTGGCGAAATATACAATGTTGTCATAGATAAAATCAACCAGACAATCACAATTAACGGTACAAGCCCAGATCCATTTGATTCAGTGGTTTTAATGTACTTCGATCAAGTACCTGTATACACAATGTACAATAACGGATCCTTCAATTTCTACATCACTTTTGAAGAAGTATTGGGAGGTAACTATACAGTAGGTCTAATGAATGACCATAACTTCAATACATATCTCTTTGGGTATAAATTTGAAATGATTAATGCGAATTTCATCATATCAGAGGATGAAGTGTATGAAAACTTAACCGATGCTATTGATGCAGTTGTGGAAAATGGCATTATTTATGCAAATCATAATTACCATATTGAGGAGAATATGGAAATAGAAATCAGCAAATCCTTCACTCTTAAAAATTTCAGAGACCGTATTGTTATTTTCGATGGAAACAGTACAAACTGGTTCTTTACAGTGAATGAAGGATGCAATGTTGTGTTTGAAGGCATAAACTTTACCGATGGAAGCATAAAAACCAATGCGGCATTTGAAAATAATGGTAATTTAATATTTAAAAACTGTATATTCACTGATTTTGAAACCGAAGCAATAATATACAATACTGGTTTATTGAACATATTAAACAGTGAATTTTCCGACAATTCAATTAACAATGCAATTGTTTTAAATGAAGGAGAATTATCCGTCGATTCAACTGTATTTGCAAGCAATATCATTAATGCTAATTCCGTAATATTCAACAATGGAATTGCAGACATTACCTCCTCTAATTTCACAGAAAACATTAATTATGGAAATGGCGGTGCAATATACAGCACAAATTCATTAAACATTAACAACAGTGTTTTCACAGAAAATGAAGGTATAAATGGTGGAGCAGTTTACAGTACCGGAAAATTACAAGTTTTAAACTCCACATTTGAAGACAATACTGCAAACGGATATGGTGGAGCAATTTACAGTGAAAATGAATTAGAAGTCTTTAATTCAACATTCACCGGAGGATTTGCAGAAATTGACGGTGGTGCTATTTACAACAATAATATTGCTACTGTGAATAATTCAACATTCATTGCCAATACCGCAAGCGGTAAAGGTGGAGGGATTTATAACAACAGAACTTTAAAACTTACAGAATCTGTATTTGGAATTAACTATGCCGACGAGTTTGCAAACATTTACAATGCTGGAGAAATCGAATTCAGTGAAAACGTATTTGATTTCTATGATGTGATATTGCACATACCTGATGGTGAATACGGTGTCCCTGTAATAATTACCGGTACCCTTGACCCTCAATTCAACATTGATCTTCAACTTGTATTACCTGGATTTGTCAACAATACTGATGCAACAGTCGACATTACAGAAGGCATATTTGAACACAATGTAGGAGTCATGCCAAAAGGCATTTATGACGTCATATTAAATGAAATCATTTATGACAGCAACGGCAACATCTATTACGGTGAAGCAGTAATTGACAGGCTCATCATCCATAAGGCAAATGTATACATCAATCTTACTGTTGATGACATTGTCCTTAGGGAGGCATTAGTGGCTGCACCTGTTTTAAAAGTCAATGCAAGCAAAGATGGAATCATCAACCTTCTATTCAATAACAAGTTTTTAACTGTCAACATTACTGATGGTTATGGTGAAAAAACCTTGGAAAGTGTTGGAGAAGGAAACTACACTGTATTTGCAGTTCGTGAAGGTGATGAAAACTATAATGATGCAGTGAACACAACCACATTCAAAGTCACTGATTATGAGGGTAATTTCATTGTCAACAGTACTGGTAAAAAATTCGACACATTACGTGAAGCTATCGCTGATGCTTCAGATGATGACATCATTTATGTAAACGAAGGAAATTATACTGGTCCTGGCAATTTCGGAATTCTAATTAGAGATAAGAAATTAACTATTACTGCACTTGGAGATGTTGTTTTTGATGCGGCTTCAGCAGATTATTACTTTTTGACTATTTATCCAAATTCCGATGTTACCCTAGAAGATATTGTAATCACAGGTTTTAATACTGATGATTCAATTATTTATAATGAAGGTAATGTGACTGTTAACGGTTGTGCATTTGTCAATAACACTTTAAGTAGCGGTTCAGATAAAGCCGTTATCTACAATAAAGGAAATTTAACCATTGTTGAATCTGGATTTAATGACAATATTCTTGACTCTCCTATAGTTTATAGTAGTCTTAAATCAAGCAATGTCATTATTAACGAATCAACATTTGAGAACAACACAAACAGTCCGGGAAACATGATTTTAATAAGAAATGCAGATTCAGTAAAAATCATATCAACTGAATTTGTTGAAAACAGATTAGCGGAAAATATCATTGATGTTATAGGCTGTGGAAATGTTCTCATTAATTCTGCATTTATCAATAACACTGAAGGTGCAAATGTTATTCATGCAAGCGGAAATTCCAATCTACTCATTGAAGATTCAATATTCACATCCAATACCATGGATCGTGATGTGATCCAAACAATAGATAATAAACAATCCATTATTTCAGGTTGTACATTCACAGATAATGCTGTTGAAAATGTTATTAAAATTAATGACAAAAACATATCTGTTCTTGAATCCACATTTACAGCCAACACACTTTCAGAAAACGGTGCATTATACATTGGAACAAATATAAATGCAACTGTCGATGGCTGTGTATTTACAGACAATGATGCAGACAATTACAGAAACATCTATAGTGAACTTCACTGCTAATTTGGTCATTAACGGCAGAACTTATTCAGTAAACGTAACTGACAATAAGTTCACCCACAATGTAAAACGTCCTAGCGCTGGAGACCATACTGTAGTATTGAATGCGGAAGACAGTAATTCAAACAGTTACACTTTTGATAAAATAACTAAAATATTCACTGTCAACCAAATAGAACAGCTATTAAACGTTACAATTAAAGACATTAATTATGGTGAGAAATTAAATGTTACCATACTCGCCAATAAACCTAACAATGTTGTCTTTGAATTGAACGGCAAGACCTACACTAATGAGACTCTGCAAAATCTCACATTGGCAGCGGGTGATTATGTAATTGTTGCAAAATCTAGCGGAGATAAAAACTACCTTCCAGCTACTGCATTCGTTCATGTGAAAGTTCACAAGATTGCACCTGTCATTACAGTCAGTGATGTTGAAGTTAACTATGGCAATGAAATTAAAGTGGATGTAAGTGCCAATGCTCCTGATTATTACACCGTATTCATAGGTGATGAATCAGTGACCTTACCTGTTGAAGACCAAGCAACATTCACATTCAACGGTACACTCTTCAAGCCAGGCACTTATGAAATCAAAGCTTATGTGTTTGAAAGTGAAAATTATACCGAAGCATATGCAAACGCCACTTTAACAGTCAATAAATCTGATGATGGATTCTTCAGGTTATCAAACGATGTGATTGGTTATGGTGAAAATGCAACCATTAGAGTAACTGCTCCTGTCAATGCATATGGAAACATTACATACACTGTATATCAAAACGAGGAAGTAGTTTACACTATCAAACAATCATGTCTTGAAGACCTTGTTGTCCCTAACTTGAAACTAGGAACCTACATTGTCACAGGTACTTTTGAAGGCGACTCCTACTACACTAACAAGTCCAAAGTCAATTCCAGTGAAATAACCGTGACCAAAGGCGAACCAACTATTGACATCGACCTTGAAAACATAACTGGCAGCACACCTTCAATAACCGTGAGATTACCTGCGGATGCCACTGGAAATGTAACTCTCTATGTAAATGGCCAAGTGATACAAGTCGTTAACGTGACCAACGGCAGTGCAGTTGTCAACGTTACAGGCTTAAAACCGGGTAATAATACTGTTACTGTTGTCTACAGCGGTGACGGTAATTACAGTTCAGTCAATAAGTCAGCTGTCGTCAAGAACAATGCTTCAATTATTTCTTCTGACATGACCAGAGGTTATAATAGTGGCTTGGATTACACCGCAACATTATTTGATGCAGAAGGATTCCCACTTGCAAATGAAAAGGTAACCGTTAAGGTGGATACAAACACATACACTGTCCAAACCGATTCAAATGGTGTCTTGAGATTAAACAATAAATTATCTGTCGGAAATCATGCTATTGTCATTATTAATCCGGTAACTGGCGAATATAAATTGAATAATTTAAATATAGCTGCAAGGATTACAGGCAATAAGAACGTGAAAATCTTCTTTGCTGACAATTCCAAATATACTGTTAGAATTGTTGGTGACGACGGCAATTACGTTGGAGCAGGCGAAGTTGTTAAAATGAATGTTGGAGGTAAAACCTACTCTGTTAAAACAGATGCAAATGGTTATGCTACCCTTAAATTAAGTTTAAAAGTTAAAAAACACACTATTACTATAACATACAAAGGATTTACCACTAAAAATACAGTGACTGTTAAATCTGTTGTGAAACCTCTTAAAAAGTTAGTGAAACTTAATAAGAAATCTAAAAGTAAAGCTAAAAAGACAACAAAAGCTAAAAAGAAATCTAAATATCTTAAAATCAAAGTTAAACTCAAAGGCAAAAAAGTCCTTAAGAAGAAAAGAGTTTACATGAAATTTAAGGGTAAAACATACAAGGCAAAAACCAATAAGAAAGGAATTGCAACATTCAAAGTACCTAAAAAAGTTACCAAAAAACTTAAGAAAGGTAAAAAATACAAAGCAACCTTTACCTACAAGGTAAAAGCAAACGGAAAAACACTTAAAAACACAGCTAAATGCTATGTTAAAAGATACAGATAAAACACAAAATTTTTGAGGATTTTCAATCCTCACATTTTCTCTTTTTTTTCAAAATCACTTGATTGGGCCAATACTAATTTTAAACCCAAAAGCACTAAAAATCAGTTAAATTATAATTTTAAATCAAATAATTAAAAAAAAGAAAGGTTTGGATAATTTAG
>NZ_CADCJB010000069.1 GCF_902801725.1 uncultured Methanobrevibacter sp.
ATCCAAATCAACCATAATCAAGGCAGTATCCTCATAAACCAGGACGTCAAGATCAATAGTAGTATTTTCCTTAGCAACTTCAGTAACAGTAAATGTCACACTAGTACTGTTCATATTGAAGTTATCATCACCAAGATAAGTTACCTCAACAAAGTAACTATTTGGAAGTAAATTAGTAGTTAATTTTGCGACACCATCAACTACTTCAATATTAGCAACAGTACCACCAACAGCTAACCGTACAAATCCGGTAGCATTTTCATCAACATTCACAGTCACTGTAACTCTGTATCCAACCACTTCAGCACTAGCAGTAATAGGTGTATCTTTCTTAATGTGACCTTTGAGAGTGAACTCTTCAGAGGTAATGTTAGTATTAAATCTGGAATCACCCATATAGGTTGCGATTACTGTATAATCACCAGTTTCAAGAATATCTTGAAGAACCGCTTTACCATCAATTACATCGACATAGAGAGTGTATTCTTCTGGACCAGTTACTTGGAATTTGACAAGACCGGTTGCTGCTTCATCAACAGTAACAGTCATTGTCACATTGTTTTCTCCAGTTGCGACATCCAATTCAATTGGAGTGTCCTGTTTATTTACATTGAATGTTGTGGTATTATATGCGCTGTAGTTACCGTCAACAACAGTTACAGAAACAAAAATATCCTTACCAACAGTTAAATCAGGAATATATTTAACTCCTTCTCCATCATTAACAGATACAGTATAGTTTTCACCTCTAATACTTACAATGTATTCACCGTCAACATCTGCCTGAACAACAACAGTAGCATTATCACCATAAGTAATATCCTCAACAGAAACAACAACGGAAATCTGTTTACTTGTTACTTCAAATACTGCTTCTTCAAATGCGGAATAATTCCCGTCAATTGCAGTTGCATTAACAGTATAACTTCCAACAGTCAAGCCAGGAACTGAAACATTTCCGGTACCGTTTACAACATTAACTTTATAAGTTTCATTACCGACATAAACGAGATATTCGCCGTCAGCATCTGCACCAACAGTAACTACTGCTTTTTCGCCGTAGGTTATATTGGATACAGTAATGTTTAATTCTACAGTTTTTGGAATGACTAATACTACGCCAGGATAGACTACGGATTTATTGGTGTAGTAGGAATCACCTTCATAAGTACCTGTGACCAGATATTTTCCAACATTGTCTACGACATACAAATTAGGAACAACAAGTTCTTCGAGACAGGATTGTGTGATAGTGTAAACAGGATTCATATTGGAATCATATACAGTGTAGGTAATGTTTCCATATGCATTTTCTGGAACTTTCACATGAACAGTTGCATTTTCACCATAATAAATAGTATCGTTAGATAGGTTGAAAATTCCGATATTTTCATTAACTGTTAAATTAGCATAGCCGTATGCTTCATTATAGTCGTCAGTTTCAATTTTATAAACTTTGATTTCATATTTACCAGGTTTGAAGTTTTTACTTGGAACTGTAAATGTTCCGCTGCCGCCAATATACAATGAAACTGCATCATCGTAGCTGTCGTTTATAAATACGGTATAATAATCAGCATCGTCGACTTTTACATTAATTTCAATATCTTCACCATAGTTAGCTTCAGCATCACTTACAGTTATGTTTGGAGTGGTTTTGTAAACTTCCACATAAACTGGTATACCGACTGGATAGTAGTTTTTATTTCCACCATATGATGCTGCAACTAAATAGTTACCATGGGTCAATGTGAGATTTTCAAGCTGAGTCTTGTTATACCATTTTCCATCCAATTGATAGAGAATCTTATCGGTAGCATTATTGATGAGTGTTGCATTAACTTCTAATTTTTCACCCTGAGTAATATTTGATATTGTAACTTTTAATCCAGGATCTATACGATTTACAGTGAATGTTTTAGTTTTTTGATTAAATACAAATGTGTTTGAATCATCGTTTTGTGCATTTAATACCACATCGTAGTCTCCACCTGTTAGATTGCTTAAAGTGAGGGTGAATTTATTGTTAGTTACTTTGACTGGATAGACTTTGTTGTTAATGTTTAAATTGACATTGAAGTCGAAGTTTGTACCAATATCAATAGTACCGTTAATTGTTTCAGTTTTTCCGTAGTCAATATCACTAACAGCATAATCGACGTTTTCAGTATCAAAGGTTGTATGGGTAATGTTCACATTAGGGTTCTCACTATAGATGTTTCTGCAATCGCCTCCCTTATTTTCTGCAAACACACATCCGTTGACACTAGCATTCACATCTGATCCAATGAATAATGTACTTTCACCTGAATGTGGGTTGTCTGAAAGGGTATTGGATAAAAATGTGGATTCTGAAACGGACAGATTTTTGTCTTCACTTAAAACAATATAATAACCAGTATTGTTTGTGAATGTACATCCTGAAATACTATTTTGAACATTGTTCCATGATTCAATTATACGGCTAAATGCATTTCCTGTAAATATTGAATTTTCAATATTCAATTTTGAATTATCCCTTGCAAAAATACCTTCTCCTTTAGTATTATCGTAAAATTCAGCATTAATGAGAACATCATTACATTTCTCAACAAAAATGGCTTCACCGGATCCTAATGTGTTTTCAACAAATTCGGTTGATATGATTTTTGCTGAATTCGCATTAGTTATATTAATGAGGCGACCCCAACTGTCGATTGTATTGTTTTCAAATGTTGATTCATTAATGATAATGTCAGATTTACTAGTGACGAGGTAAGTGTGGTATATGTTATTGTCATAAAATTCAGAGTTAACAATATTTAAATTTCCTTCATTATAGATAAATGCTTTAAATTCTATGGTATCACTGTCTTCTCCTAAAGTATTGTTGGCAAAGGCACATCCATCTAAAGTCAAATTACCTCTATTGAAAAAGACTGCATTCTTATAGTTAGTTTTAAATCCGGTGAATACTGCATTACATATAGTAATATCAGAGTCTCCAGTAGTGTTTATAAACCCTAAATTAGTTGTACTTTGATCAAAAACAACATCTCCAAGTGCAATTATGGTTAATTTTTTACCTACAATATTTCCTGCGGCATAGCCAAAACCACTGTAAGTTCCTTCCATTACATAAATGATGTCTTCAGCTGCAGAGTTATTGATAGCTTCAGCCAATGTATCGAATTTTCCACCAGTACTGTTGACAATGAAATTGCCTAAATATTCGCTTACAGTGAATGTGGTTCCGTTTGCTGCATCGTTATAGTTTTCATCACCTTCACGGACAACCATTACGCTGTAGTTTCCTTCTCCAACACTGTCCAATGTTATTTCAGCTTGACTGTTAGCAATAGTGAAAGTTGAAAGCCTATTATTGAACAGAAGCTGGAATGTTCCGTTTTTACTTGCGTTGATTTTTAAAACAGGGGTACCAATATCTGAATTTTTAAGGATAATGTCCTCTACGGTCAGATTGATGTAAACATTCGCCTTATTTACGATAAGCCTGTCTCTAATTGATTCACCATAATAAACGTTGCCGTTTTTATCATAAATGACTTCATTTAATATAACGTCATAAGCGCCTTTTGGTAAAACGCCGGTATTATATTCAAATATGCCGTCTGTAATTGTGACATTAGCGTCTTTATAGTTAACAAATCCCGGTAATGTTAATTGAAGGTCCATGTTGAATTGAGGGTCAAGTGTACCTGTAATTGTTGTAGGAATGCCGTATTCTCCATCCGGTACGTACAATATCACATCATAGAAATCGAATGTGTTATCTCTAAAGTCTTGAACATCGCCTGCATTGTAAATGTTTGCATACTCGTAAGCGAAGTTAATTCCAAAGAAGGATTCTGCAAGTTTCAAGGTTTTGTTGTTGTAGATTGCTCCACCATTGCCTGTTGCGGTATTTGCAACTAATGTGGAATTATTCACAATCAGCATATTATTATTGTAAATGGCACCTCCGTCCTTTGCACTGAAACTTCCGCTAAATGATGAATTAGCTATGTTTGCTTCACCGTCATTGAAAATTGCACCACCATATCCGTTTGCAGTGTTATCTTCAAAAGTAGAGTTTAAGACTTCTAATGTTCCTTCATTATAAACAGCTCCGCCATTTATACCTTCATTTTCATTGAAAACTGTGTCTTTAATGGTTAATGAATTTTTGTTATATATTGCACCACCATTTCCGTTATTGATGTTTTCTGTGAAATTGGAATCAACAATTTCTGCATTTCCATTGTTGTACACAACAGAATTTGTATTTATGACATTGCTTGAGAATTCAGCTCCTTCGATGAATAATTTTCCATTATTTAAAACAATAGCATTATTAATGGAATTAAGTGAAAATACACCGTCTGTTATATTTAAGGAACCGGAATTGTATATGATTGTATCGGTTTCAAAACCGGTGAAAGAACAGTTTTTAAGTGTTAAACTGCCGTAATTTTCAATTGATGCATGATCTTTTATGCCTCCATCAACAAACTCAATGTTTTCAATTACAACATTACATCCTTCAGC
>NZ_CADCJB010000070.1 GCF_902801725.1 uncultured Methanobrevibacter sp.
TCCTGTAGCTCCTGAAATGATTGCAAAAGTTGTTGTAGCATTATGCAACGGAGACATGGAATACTTACAACCTGCTATTGATAAAGCTGCTTGCAACACCGGCTGTGGCTGTGACGTATTAACCAATGTAATCCGTAACGGATTATGTACTGGATGTGGAACTTGTGCTCTAGCTTGTCCAACAAGAGCTATGGGCTTTTCTGAAGGTAGACCTAGCTGTGACAGAGATAGATGTATTAAATGTGGATCTTGTTATGCAATGTGTCCAAGAGCATGGTTACCTATAAAAAGAATTAAAGAGGATACTGGATTATAGGAGGATTGAACATGCCATTAGGTACTTATAAAGAAGCATTATCTGCAAGATCAACTGATAAAAAAATATTAGATGTATCACAAGACGGAGGAATTGTTTCAGCATTACTCTGTTACGCACTCGATGAAGGAATCATTGAAGGTGCAGTTGTTGCTGGAACTCCTGATGAAGACTGGAGACCTATTCCTACTGTTGTAACCTCATCTGATGAAGTTATCGCAGCAGCAGGTACTAAATACTCAATGTCCCCAACCTTATCTGCTTTAAAAGAAGCAACCCGTCAATACGGTTTAGAAAAAGTGGGTGTTGTATCAACTCCATGTCAAACCCAAGGTTTAAGAAAAGCACAATCTTATCCGTTCACTAGATTTGTCGCTGATAAAGTAAAATTAATCATCGGTATCTACTGTATGGAAAACTTCCCAATGGCTTCTCTTGATACCTTTGCAACCGCAAAATTAGGATTTGACAGTTTACAAGATGCAACCAAAATGGACATCGGTAAAGGTAAATTCTGGTTAACCAAAGACGGTGAAGACTCTGGTTTAGCTATCAAAGAAACACACGGATACGAACAAGCTGGATGTAACATCTGTATGGATTATGTTGCTGAATGGGCTGACGTATCAACAGGTTCTGTAGGATCTCCTGACGGATGGTCCACTGTTTTAACAAGAACTGATGATGGTGAATCCGTATTTAAAGCTGCTGTCGACGCTGGTTTAATTGAAACAAAACCTATGGACGACGTAAAACCTGGTCTTCCTTTACTTGAAAAATTAGCTAAAGGTAAGAAAGACAAAAACGGTAAAGAACGTGAAAGAAGAGCTAAATTAGGATTACCACTTCCTGTGGAATACTAATTCCGCTTCTTTCTTTTTTCTTTTTTTTTAAGATGTGCCACAGTTTATAGTGGTTTTTTTCTGATTTTTATTATTTTTTTAGTTTTATTCGCCGTATATTCTTTTTAAGTCGTGTTCTATTACATATATGATTAAAAGCCATAAATTGGCTGGCTGGGGAATGCCTCGCTCTGATAGGTGAATGAGAATCCCATATAAAATATGTAATATATTTATTACATTCATATATGCACCTTATTACAATGATCGTACTGCAGCACAATATCAGAATGTAAGTACGGATCAAAATCATGAGGTCGCTCTTGTTGGATGGGATGACAATTATTCAAAAGAAAACTTTTTAATTACTCCTCCGGGAGATGGGGCATGGATAATTAAAAACAGTTGGAACCCCACTTGGGGAAAAAATGGATATGGATATATTTCCTATTATGATAGAGGTATTTTTAATTATACTTATACAGTAGGTTTTGTTATTGAAAATACTGAAAGTTACACAACAAATTATCAGACGGATTTATCTGGAAATTTAACCTTTGATAGATATGATAAGAATGTGAGCTATTCAAATACCTACAAAAGCAATGGAAATGAGCTAATCAGTGGCGTTGGAACTTACTTTGGTGGTGAAGGTGAAAACTATTCGCTTGATGTCTATGTAAATGGGGAGTTGAAACACTCGCAGAATGGAAGTGCGCCATACTATGGATTCCATACAGTTAAGTTAACTAAAGAAATTCCAGTTAAAGGGGATGATACCTTTAAAGTAGTGATGAAAAAGAAAAGCATTCCTATATTAAGCTATTCAAGACAACATTACTCGAAAAATACAACTTTTGTAAACAATGGTGACGGATGGAAAGACATATCCTTAGAAAATAAAACTATATCCTTAAAAGTTTATACAAAAAATCAGCTATAGATATTTGGGATTGATTAATCATTAAATTGCCTATACTCGATAGGCCAATGATTAATGTATTTAATCCCTTTATTTTAGATTGTTGTTACTGTACAGCCTTCTTTTTCCACTATGACTGTATGCTCTTTTTGACTTACAAAGCAGTCCTGCTTTTCGCGAAGCGGCGCATAAGGATAAATAGCCATTGCATCGGCTAACTGTCTTAATGCTATTTTTCCTCTTCTTTCGCCGAATTCACTTGTAATCCATCTGCCTGAAAACGGTACATGGCTGTGATTCTGCTGAATGTATTTCAATACCTTCTGAGTGTTTTTCATTCTGAACGGCTTGTTTGCAAGGTAGGAGTATATGTAATGTCCTGGAGCATCATTTACGATTCCTTCTCCGTTTGTGGCAAAGGGTTCTATTGCGATTGCCTGACCTTCTTCTAAAACATATCCGTCATGATTATCGTAATTAGGTATGGATATTCCTGCATGCAGATTATTCTGCTCCAGACTATGTCCTGTTAGATTGAAAATTGGATTGAGATTATATTCTGATATTGCCTCATGAACTGCCGCTCCTATTTTTGACACTTCAACACCTGCTCTGACGGTGGCAATTGCGGCTTCAAGACCTGCAGCTGATGCTTCAACAATTTCTTCATGTAAATTGATTTCATCCTGTGAATAGTTTTCAGTTATATCTCCATCAGCAATGACTGTTACTGCAGAATCGGCAATGTATCCATTCACCATTGCTCCTAAATCCAGTTTGACCATGTCTCCTGCATGAATTAATGTTTTATCATTTGCAGGTGAAGTGTAATGGGCGGCCACTTCATTTAGAGAAACGTTGCATGGAAAAGCAATTTCTGCCCCTGTTTTTAAAATTTCACTTTCGACATATTCAACCAAGTCAATGACTAAAGTTCCATCTTTAATCATCTTTGAGGCTTCACTACGAATATCTGAAACAATTTTTCCAGCTTTTATATAAGATTCCATCATAAATTTTTACCTTCTATTGAATAAATAATTTTATAATTGATAAAGTTTATATTATTATATATTATTTATACTGTATAAATTAGTTGGAGGCAAAAAATATGGATATTCCTACAATACCGGATCAAATATTTTATTTAATTATCTTAATTATTGTAGCCATTGTGCTTTTAATCATTGTATTCCAATGGAGAAAGATTGCACAATCCAAGAATTCTATTTTAATGCTCGAAAAAGAAATTGAACTTAAAAAAATGTCTATGGTTGAAAAGGATATTGAATCCAAAAGATTGATGGATAATCCAATTCCATTACCACAGGACAAACAGGACAGTCTCTCTGAAATCAGGCAATCAACTACTGATGTCAGAAGTGAAGTGGGATATTTGCACACTGAAATTAACGAAAGACTGGCCAGATTGGAAGCTCAAACCGAGCAAAAAAAATTAGAGAAAATGCTTAAAGAAATCGAAGCTAAAGAAGCTAAACTTAAAAAAATGGATAAATAGGCGATAAAATGGAAGCTATTGAAGCTGTTGCTATATTGATATTGATTGTCGCAATCGTAATTTTGGTCTATTACTACCTGCTTAACAGTCCAGAAACCGCTAAAAAGCTTCGCAGTTATGTTCCGACAACTGCAGATGCTCATATGAATGAGGTTTTAGGCAATGATTCAGGATATGAATTATCTAAAGTCGATGAATCCGGCGATGAAAAGGAATCAGATTCAATGGGTAAGAGGATTAAGGTTAAATTAAGCGACATTGATATGTCAGGATTGAATACTGATGTATTCTCTAGAAAGATTGATTCATTCCTTGATGAAAAAAGTGATGAATTGATTAAGGATTGGTGTTTGGCTACAACCGATGATATTGGAGATTTGGAGTCTAAATTTAGTGAAACCACCAATCAAGTCGATACTTTGGAAAAATCATTCAATAACTTTAAAAAATCATCCGAAGAATTCCAGAAAGCTACTGAAGAAAAACTGGATGATTTGGATAAGAGGATTGAATCTTTGGAAAATAAATAATTTTATTTTCTTCCTTTTTTCTATTTTGGCCCAAAATATCGAAAGATTTATATATTATCTTTTCTATAATTATATTATAGTTTTGTACTATTTTTGTTTGTATAGCAGGGTGGGGTAGTCTGGTGATCCCGCGGGGCTCATAACCCCGAGATCCCTAGTTCAAATCTAGGCCCTGCTACTTTTAATTAATATTTTCATGGCAAGTTAAAGACAGCTGCTGGTTTATTTCTAAACTAAGGAAACTCCGCCCATCACACAGAACTGCGGCGTTGAAAAACGTATGCTGAGAAGCATGACTCTGGAGCAGAAACGACACGGCTTTTAATGGTAGACGATGATATTTAATTGAGGACATTAAAAGAAGCGGTGAAACGGCCATTCCGTAGGATGC
>NZ_CADCJB010000071.1 GCF_902801725.1 uncultured Methanobrevibacter sp.
ATTTTAATCCGATATTGGATTTAGATTTTTTTTTGACAAATTTTTTATAAATCTGTTTTCATAATAATCCTATGAATAAATTATTTGACAATTTCGCAAGAATCCAGAAAAATGACCCTGAATTTCATGAGATATTTAAAAACTTCGCATTTGATGAAGTGTATGAATACTCAACATTGTCTGAAAAGGAGGCTGTTCTGGTTACATTGGCATCACTGATAGCCTGCCAGTCACCAAAGGCATTCAAAAAGATATTGCTTTCAGCCGTTAATGAATACGTAACTCCTGAAGAGGTAAAGGAATTGCTCTACCAGTCCGTGCCATATGTTGGATTTGGCCGTGCACACAATTTCTTTGGAGTTGTAATCAAGGTATTCGACAAGAAGGGAATTGAGATGCCCTTGGAAAGCAAATCAAACACAAATCCTGAAAACAGACACAAATTGGGTCGTGAAATCCAGGACAGGTACTTTGGAGCCGAAATGATTCAGGCTATGAATGACAATGCTCCCAAAGGCCAAAAGCACTTCAACACCTTTCTTGAAGGATATTGCTTCGGTGATTTCTACACTCGTGACTGCCTGAACGACAGCGAAAGGGAACTGATCACCTTTGTGTTCATCACAACTTTAGGAGGATGTGAAAACCAGCTTAGAGGACATGTTCAGGGTAATTTAAGTGTAGGAAATGATAAGGAAAAACTGATTTCAGCAATAACTGTCATATTGCCGTATATCGGTTTTCCAAGGTCGCTGAATGCATTAGGTATCGTTAATGAAATATGCAAATAGAAAAACTTATATGCTTTCACCTAACTATTAAAAGAATTAAGGTGATACTATGATATACAAATGCACTATCTGTGGCCATATCCATGATGAGGAATCAACAGGAATACTTTTGAAAAACCTGGACAAATGTCCAATATGCGGTCAGCCTATCTCCAAATTTGTTGAGGTTGAAAATTCACACTCAACCCAAAACGAAAAGGAGTCCGACTCTGATTTGGCATATGACAAAAAATATGCAAAAAGCGACAGGGACATTCGATATATGGATGCAATCCATCAAATGGCAATAACCGGTGAGTCCATAGTGTCTGCGATGTATACTGACATGCCGATGCCTAACTGGGATGAAATACTTATTTTGGGAAATCAGTTGAATCCGCAGCCATTGGAATCTGATGTGGATGTAAACACGCAAACTGTCATCGGAAAAAGCGCCAAGAAACCACTGGTCATTGAAAGTCCGGTCTACATAACCCACATGTCATTCGGTGCACTTTCAAGAGAAACCAAGATAGCTTTGGCCAAAGGCAGTGCTGCAGTTAAAACCGCTCAGTGCAGCGGTGAAGGCGGAATACTGCCGGAAGAGATGGAAAACGCCTATAAATACATCTTTGAATATGTTCCAAACAGGTACTCTGCAACAGGGGATAATCTGAAGAATGCCGATGCTATTGAAATCAAAATCGGCCAGTCAACAAAACCTGGCCTTGGCGGACAACTGCAGGGCGAAAAGGTAACCGAAGAGATAGCACAAATCCGGAAAAAGCCATTGGGCAAAGACATTCACTCTCCTGCAACAATTCCTGAAGTCAACTCAAAGGAGGATTTGAAAAATCTGGTTGATGAGTTGAGGATGAAATCCCATGGCCGTCCGATAGGATTGAAATTTGCAGCAGGGAGAATAGAAGATGATTTGAGTCATGTTTTGTATGCCGAACCTGATTTCATCACAATCGACGGAAGGGGAGGATCAACCGGTGCAAGCCCAAAACTGATTAGGGATTCAACATCTGTCCCGACAATCTATGCGCTTTCGAGGGCTCGAAAATACTTGGATGAGCATGAAAGTGAAATCGATTTGACAATAACTGGAGGTTTGCGAGTTTCTTCTGATTTTGCAAAGGCCCTTGCAATGGGTGCAGATGCAATAGCTATCGGTACTGCCGCAATGATTGCAACAGCCTGCCAGCAGTATAAAATCTGTGACACCGGGGACTGCCCGGTTGGTGTTGCAACGCAGGATGATGAGCTGAGAAAAAGACTGAAAATAGAAACCGCTTCAAAGAGGGTTGAAAACTACTTGAGGGTTTCAACCGAAGAGCTGAAGACCTTTGCAAGAATCACGGGCCATGATGATGTGCATGACTTGAATATTGATGATTTGTGCACATTAAATTCTGAAATATCTGATTATACCGATATAAAACATGTCTAATATTTGGCATATGATTGAATCATTTTGCCAATCAGGGGCAATCCCTTGATATTTTTTTTCATTTTTTTTCGATATGAATGCATTAACATCGATATGTAAATATTTATATATCATTTGTTATAATAAATATTATTGCCAATCATGATGAATGAAGTGCAATTAATGATTTTTTAATGAATGGAAAGTAATGAATAAATTACATCGAATAGTAATGATGTTCTTTTTGCTTCATCATTCATGGATTATTGCATTTAATTGTCTGGTTTGTATTATTATATATGGGAGAATAATTATGAAATCTAATAAAATCGCAATAATTGCCATTATAGCTATTGCCATTGCAGTTGTTTCTATTGGTTCATGTTCTGCAGGCCTATTTGACTTTTTGGGAGGAAGCAATTCTTCTGACAATAGTTTAAATGGACAAGAAGTAAATTTAGCCGCTGCTGCTAGTTTAAAAAATGTTTTTGATGAAAAGTTAATTCCAATGTTTGAACAAAAATATCCTGGTGTAAAAGTTACACCGACCTACGCTTCAAGTGGGGATTTGCAAACTCAAATTGAAAACGGTTTGAAGGCTGATGTTTTCATGTCCGCTTCCAATAAACAGATGAACGCTTTAGCTGATGAAAATTTAGTTGACAATAAAACCAATCTTCAATTTTTAGAAAACAAAGTTGTTTTAATTGTACCAAAAGACTCAAACGCTAATATCTCTTCATTTGATGATTTGAAAAACGTTAACGGTAACATTGCTATAGGTGATCCTGAATCCGTGCCTGCAGGTCAATACGGTAAAGAAGTATTGAACAATACTGGTATTTGGACTGACGTGGAATCTAAACTGTCATTAGGTAAAGATGTGACTGAAGTATTAAACCAGGTTGCTCAAAAATCTGCTGAATGCGGTATTGTATACGCTACTGACGCCAAATCCAATGATAATGTAAAAGTAGTTTGTGAAGCACCTGATAACACTTTAAAAACTCCAGTTATTTATCCTGTAGCTGCACTTAAAAACTCAACAGATTCAAATGCTACAAAAGCATTTATGGACTTCTTGCAAACCAAAGAAGCCAAAGACATATTCGTTGAATATGGATTCACCCTTCATGAATAGATTTTCTATTCATGAAAAACTTTTTTTTGAATAAATTTTAATATTATATTGTTCAAATGAATAATATAGAAATTAACGGAGAAACTACATGATGGACTGGTCCCCTATTTTCATCTCAATGAAAACAGCAAGCGTTTCAATTTTGATAACCTTTTTTGTGGGTTTGATTGTTGCTTGGGGCATTGTAAAGATGAAAAACGACACGATAAAGATAGTGCTTGACGGCATTTTCACATTGCCGATTGTGCTGCCCCCTACAGTAGTGGGTTTCTTTTTATTGTATATTTTCGGTGTCAGAGGACCGATCGGAAGTTTTTTCATAGACTTTTTTGCATTTAAAATCGCATTTTCATGGCCTGGTTTGCAAATGCACTGCCAGGAATCATCAGCGGAGGAATCCTTGCATATGCGAGGGGATTAGGTGAATTCGGTGCAACAGCAATGCTTGCAGGTAACATTGCAGACCAGACCAGAACTCTCCCAATGGCAGTTTATTCTGAAGTGGCTGCAGGAAATATGGGAGATGCATTCAATTATGTAATATTTATTGTCGTTATAGCATTTATAGCCATTTTTATCATGGATTTTGTTTCATTGCGAAAGGAAAAGCAATGGAAATGAATTTAGGAATATCTGAGGAAGGATTATTATGGACAAATCATTAAAGGTAAATATCCAAAAGAAACTCAATGAATTCGACTTGAAAGTTGATTTCGAATTGAAAAGGGGATGTCTG
>NZ_CADCJB010000072.1 GCF_902801725.1 uncultured Methanobrevibacter sp.
TATTGCAATGATAATTCCAATTATTACTTTTTTATCCATTTTTTTATCCCCTTTTATTTAAGCTTATTTTGATTTAATTCAAAAGGTGTGACAGTTAAATTCGGTGTATATGTCTGAGATTCAGCAGAAAAAATAAAATTGTATCTATTTGAAAGATTTTCTATCTTACGCTTAATTTTCGATAATACAATCTGTAATGCATTAAACAATTTCTTTAAAGATTTTGAAAAAGGCATTATTTTATTTAGAAAATGGAACCTCAATATCATATAAAAGATTATTTGTCAGTATTACTTTATAAATATTGTTAATTAAATCCTGCATTTAGGCTGATATTAAAGCTTTTCAATTATTAAATCCCTGAGTTCTTCACTTAATTTGTCATCAATCTGCTTTTGGTATACTTGGATATTTCTTCTAAAGTCATCTTCAAGGGTTATGATTTCAGGTTCGATTTTAACGTAAAGTTCATCACCTAAAATATCTGCTATGCTAAGGGTTGCCTTTTTAATGAAAGCCTCATGGGGCCTAATCAGGCCGGGATTTGAAAGTATATAATCAAGCATTATCCTTATGGAGATTATGTCAACCAGTTCTATATCCGGATAGCCGTAGTGCTTTAATTCAGTTATTAATTTATGGAGGGTTGTTTTTAGTTCTGGTGATGGTTTTGAATTTAACAGCTGATTGAGGTAGCAATCAATAATTTTCAACACACCCTGCAAAAAGCAATGCGGTTAAAATACAGTCCGTATCCATTAACGATAGAAAAGATATGTATTTGCTTGTCATGTATAATATTGTGGACCTGTTTATATATATTAAAAGTCCTAGAGAGCGGATGACAAGTATTATATGTCTTCTATTGCATAGCATCCATTGTCCTTTTTAAGGGCTTTTTCAATCTGGAAATCACAGATTCTGTTGTAAATGTCATTTTCAAATGATTTGGTTGAATATTCCTTTACCAGCTCGTCAAAGTGATTTGATCTTCTCATCAAATCCGCTTTCACCAGCATCATATCATCACTGGCTTTAAGAAAGTCAATGTAGTCCAGGCATTTGTTTCTCATTAGAAGAGAGTTTTTTTCATCATTTACATCATCACATGCCCATGCGCAGTGAAGCAGGGAGTAGAATTTTTCTTCATTGTCATCTGATATCATGTACTGGCGATAGAATATTTCTGACTGGTGGCTTTTAAAATTTAAATCATCACAGCTTTTATATTCATCTTTTTCAACAAATTCTCTGGTGATTTCTGGTGTCTGGTTAAAATCAGATGCTACGTATCCGCATTTTGGACATTCATGTGTCCATGTATCCATTGTGCTTCTTGCCATTTCAGGCGGTCTTAAGTCAAGGTCCGGTGAACCCATCTGGTTGGTTGAGGCTAATTGAATTATTTCAAATTCATTTTCACATATCGGGCATGTTGTTAATATTGGAAAAATCTGAGTCATTATTATCACCTTGTGTATATATTGTTTATTATATTATATAAACATATCTTATACACAAAGTAATAATATGGTGAAGCTATTCTTCACCATCCTCACTTTTATCTTTTTTATCGGAAGAGTCTTCGCCAGATTCTTCAGTGCTCTCAGAAGAATCTTCACCATCATCAAATTCAATAGTGTTGTCTGAACAGTATGATTTAACGTCAGATAAGACTTTTATTAAATCAGCTTCAGAAAGTTCATATGTAAAGTAATATATTACAGGAATAACATCATTTGCAGCAATGATTTCAAGATAATTGGCATTGAACACAACTTTTTTGGTATTGTACAATTCAATGTCTGAAATTATATCATCACCGGCCTCATCAGACATTACTTTAACATCAGAACCTTCATATTCCTCTTTTAAAGATGAGATATTTTCCTCGTCAGTTATTGAATCTTCTAGGTTTAAGTTGCTGAGTTTTTCTTTGAATAATTTGGCATTGTGCAGTTTTTCCTGGATTTGTGATAATTCCTGTTCCAAGTCCTTTTCATCTTTTAAAAGGGAATTGATAAACGCTTCACTGCCGTGATTATAATTTTCATATAACTCCAATACTTCACGTGCACTTAAAATTGAATTGTTTTTAAAGAATTCTTTTGTATGGGCTTTAACACGAATGCTTAAAGGTTTTAATTTCTCTTTTTTTGATTCAATATCTTCTTCATCAAATGGTATGAATTCACGACCTAATTTGTAAAGGGATTCGATGCGTTCTTTAAACATTTCTTCAAATTCGTCATATGGAAGTTCATCAGGTAAATTTATTTCCAATTCACCGGGCATGTATCTTCCTCCGAATTTTTTATTTCCAAATCTGAATTCTTTTGTATCTTTTTCACTCATAAGATAATCTCCTTAATGTTTACTTTTTTCAAATTTGTGTACACAATTAATAGTAGTGGCTTCTACTATATAAATGTTTGTATTCATAATTAAAAAAAGTATACATGAAAATGAAAAAGAATTCAAAAATAAAAAAAGTATGCAGTCAGTATAACTGCATTTCATTTTCCAAAGCCTTGGCTTCCTGACGGTTTTTCTCATGCTCTTCGGCAGGAGACAAATCCAAAGGTCTGGTATAATATAACTCCAAATCATTAATAACTTCACATATTGACATATGTAAAAGCTCCTTTAGGGCCAAAGACTTTTGAATGTCAGTCATATCATCATTATCATAAATTTCTGATTTGTCATGTTCATAATCAGCACGAATCTTATCCTCATCAAGAAGAACTTCAAGATCTTCTCTGTGGTATTTCTCATCACTTTCAACAAGAAAATTGATTAAAGATTCCTTATCATCACTATAATCCTTATCCGGATTTGCAATCACGTTTCTAAAATACATATTAACAGACTGGAAAATATCTCTTGACTCTCTTCCTTCAAGCAGATCATCACAAATTATATCAAACCCTGATGAAATGAAATAATTATCATCCTCAAATTTAGTGGCAAACACCAGTTCTATTTCCTCATCACCAACCGTTTGAATGAGATGAATGTCCTCACCTTTTTTGAAAGTTTCACAGTTGAAACTGGAATCCCTTAATCTGTAATCGCAGAATCCTGAATTCAAGGTCTTTTCAACCTCATTTATCATATCAGCAGAAATCTCAGTAAAATTATCCATATAAAACAACTCTCCTCATTTAATTACTATATCAGATGAATGAGCATCATTATACTTGCTGTCACCTTTAAAATAACTTTTAACTTCAAAAGAACCTTTAATAACAGTCAAATTGATTGATGCAGTACCGTTTTTGTCAGTGACTAAAGTATAAGATTCATTATTAAATTTAACAGTAATGAATTTATCCGCCAAAACCCTGTTATTTACATCCTTAAGCTGAACAGTATACTCATTGGATGCATCCAGATTTGAATTGGATATCATAGACAATGTAGTATCGGTTTTGGAACTGTGATTTATAAAAAAAACACCGGCAA
>NZ_CADCJB010000073.1:0-4103 GCF_902801725.1 uncultured Methanobrevibacter sp.
CGTCGAAAACGCCGACGGCAAGACGAACCTGAACGTGGAAATGCCCGCCTCTGAGACGGAACAGACCGACGTCGCCTTTGAAGCGGACAGCTTAAACATATCCATTATTATCAACAAGTTGCCTACGGATGTTCGCATGATTACATCTTCCGTTCTTTATGAGAGTGGCAAATATTTTGTTGCAGCTTTAAAAGACATTAACGGAAGGGCAATTGATGGTGTTAAGGTATCCGTTAAACTTTCAAACGGCAGATCATTCAACCTAAAAACAGATAAAAACGGTCAAATTCAAATACCTGCAGGTAATTTGGCTCCAAATAAATATACTGTAAAAATAACTTTTGATGGCAACAATAATTATGTTAAAATAATCAAAACGGTCAATGTTGCTGTTAAAAAGGCCAAACCAAAATTGACTGCTAAGAAAAAGACATTTAAGAGATCTGTTAAAACTAAAAAATACGTAGTAATTCTGAAAACAAGTAAAAACAAAGCAATTAAAAAAGCAAAGGTTACTTTAAAAGTTAACAAAAAAACCTTTAGTGTCAAAACCAATTCCAAAGGCAAGGTCACTTTCAAAATTACTGGCCTGAACAAAAAAGGTAAATTTAAGGCGGCAGTGACCTACAAGGGTAACAAATACTATGTAAAAGTAACTAAAAAAGTTTATATCCTTGTCAAGTAAGTGTCTCACCCGCACTTGCTTATTGTTTTTCTTTTGTACTCAAATTCATATAGTAGTTAATATTAATTAATGATTTTTTAGGAGAGATTCTTTGATTGAACTTCCACCAACTTTTAAAATGTTGGGTTGGATATGCAATTGCCCATAATGAATTCAAAAACATGTTTTTTCCCATTGTTGGAAAGCATTAAATAATTAATTAAATATAATATATAACCGTAAAAAAAGGGAGCAGAATTAAATGAGATTCAAAAAATACTTTCTAGCTATATGTCTGATTATTTGTTTGTTCACTATAGCGAGCATATGTGCTAGTGAAGTGAATGATACAGAAATATCTGCAATAGATTCAGATGATAACTTAGAGATTAATGAAGATAATCAAGTAATGGATAATGATGATGGAGGTTTGTCTGACAATGCATCAGCAAAAGATGACAATGCGGAACTTTCTGCACAGCAAAGAGATGAAAATTCGGATTCTGACAGATTGGGAATAACTGATGGCGATTTGATTGGTGATGAGTTAAATGCCAAAGTCGTTGCATTGAATGTAACTGTCGCTGATAAACCCCTTTTCGTTGTTGATTGTGCCGATAAATTTAATGGAAATGTTGCAATTAGAATCGGTGAAAATAAATCAATATATGATGGCGGTGCGAATGCACTGATTGAGGCTGACAGATTGCCCGCAGGAAATTATGTTGCCACTGCATTATTTTACGGTGATTCTAATTATGAGAATTTAACACAAAATAATATTATGTTCACTGTTTCAAGGCTAACCCCTACTATTGATGTGAATATTGAAGATGTGACTTATCCGAATACTGCCTATGCAAATGTTCATGTTGGAAATTATGCCAACGGTACTGTTAATGTCACTGTTAACGACAGGACATTCAAGGGGGTCATGTCTAATGGTGAGGCTAATGTTGCCCTATATGGCTTGTCTGGAGGTCGTATGAATGCCCATATCAAGTTCTTCAGCAGTGATGATTATAATGATAATGTAAGTTTGGATGATGAATTTGTTGTTTTCCCTAATAATTCGCTTATAACTATCCGTTGTAATGAAATTAGTTATGTTGGTGAGGATATCGACATTTACATTGATACTATAAACTCTACTGGCGATTTAAATATCTATATTAATGGTGTGAGTTATGGGTATCCGGTGTCATCTAATCCTCAAATCAATTATCAGTTCTGTATTAGCGATAAATCTGAGGGCACTTATCAACTTGATTTCCGTTTGGATGGTGATCAAAACTACACAGGATATGAAACAAGCAAAACAATCCATGTAATTAAAAGAGATTTGTCAATTAACCTCGAAGATATTGACGAATCAATTTATGTCGATAAACCAGTAACACTCAAAGCAAAATTGAGTAATACAGTTAAAGGTAATGTGATATTTACCATTAACGGCGCAAACTACACTGAATATGTTGATAACGCTGATTTTGTCACTCATGAATATACTCCCGTTAATAATGATGCTCTAACGGTTGTTGCCACATTCGAAGGCAATGATATGTATAATGCTAACGTATCAGATTCAAGGGATTTCATTGTTAATAGAATCGTTACCACTGTTGATGTGGAATTCGTACAATCGATTATTGCTGGAGACGATGCGTGTATTTTTGTTTCCATGAATCCTGGAATTACTGGTGTTGTTACTCTGATTGTTGGCACTAAGTCTTATGATGTTGCTGTTATTGAGGGCAGCGGAAACTATTACGTTAGTAATTTAGGTGAAGCTGTCTATGATGTTCATGTAGAGTTTGCAGGTGATGACAGATATTCCAACAGCACTTCCGATGTTAAACAGTTGTTTGTTAACAATGTAATTACCAGTATGGAAATCAGCATAGATAAGGATTCAATGAGCTATCATGATTTCGCTGTTGTTAGTGTTAATTTGAACCAATCCATAAATGCCATTGTTACTGTTAAGGTTAATGGCAGCAACCACACTGTAGGTCTTGTCAACGGTAAAGGCAGTTTCACTTTATATGATTTGGATAAGGGATACTACATTATTAATGCAGTATTCGCAGGCGATGATAAATATAAGGAATGTATTTCCAATCAATTAAATCTAACAGTCACCGGTGACAATATATCATCACCAGTATCCATTAGTTTGAATAAATATTCGATTTTTGTTGGTGATGAGGTTATTGTGGCAGTCAATATGAATCCAACCGTCAAGGGAATCGTTAGGTTGAATATTGGTTCCAAGTCCTATGATGTTGTGGTAAATAGGGGTGTTGGAACTTTTGCCATTTCAGATTTGGAGACGATTTGGAGATGGGCACTTATGATGTTCAGGCAATATTTGACGGTGATAATAAACATTCAGCCAGCTCTTCCGATGTTAAAATTTTGGAAGTTAAAAAGATTCCTACCAGCCTGGCCGTAAGTATTGACAATCATTCCATAATTGTTGGCGATAAGGCTATTTTTGCAGTCAATACAAATCCGACTGTCACAGGAATTGTTAGGTTGAATATTGGTTCTGATTCCTATGATGTTGTGGTTAATAAGGGTGTTGGAACTTTCGCCATTTCCGATTTGGAGATGGGCACTTATGATGTTCAGGCAATATTTGACGGTGATAATAATGGCTGTAAGTATTGACAATCCGTCAATATTTGTTGGCGATAGCGTTGTTGTTGGTGTTGTTTTAAACCAGACTATCAATAATGTTGTAATAGTCAATGTTAATGATAAGGATTACATCATAGGCATTGTCAACGGTAAGGGCAATTTAACTTTAAGCGGTCTGACTTTCGGCACATACACTGTTAATGCAACATTTGCCGGCGAGGGCAAATACGCTAAAAGCGGTTCAAATAATGTTTCCTTGGAAGTTAACAAGATTAAAACACAGCTAACCGCAGATTCAATCACAGTCACTTACAACGGCAACAGTGATTTGCTAATCACATTGAAAGACACTAACGGCAATGCAGTCCGCAATGCCAACGTCATTGTGAATATAAATGGTGCCAAAACATTAACAACTGACAGTAACGGTCAGGTTAAATTGTCCACTAATGGATTGACTCCTAAAGTATACACTGCCAAGATAACCTTTAACGGCAATGCAGTATATGACATATCATCAAAAGAGGTTAAGGTCACTGTTAAAAAGGCAACTCCAGCACTGACTGCCAAGGCAAAGACCTTCAAGGCAAAAGTCAAGACTAAAAAATACACAATTACTTTAAAGGATAATGCTGGCAAGGCCATTAAAAATGTAAAGGTTACCTTAAAAGTTAAGGGCAAGACATTTAAGGCAACTGTCTCAAGCACTGGTAAGGCAACCTTTAAAATCACTAATCTAAAGAAAAAAGGAAATTACAATGCAGTAATTACATATGGTGGAAATAATCTCTATAAT
>NZ_CADCJB010000073.1:4187-5257 GCF_902801725.1 uncultured Methanobrevibacter sp.
TTTAAGACATATTCAGTAAAATAATTTGAGGTTTTCAGACCATCTAATACAAAATCATGATTTGGCATTCTTTGGTTTAACATCAAAATATATAATAATCATATTGAATATATTCATCTTAAATGGAGAGAATCCTATGGATAAAAAAATATTTTTTGTTTTATTGGCGTTAATCATTGTCTTTTCTATTGGGGCAATTCATGCAGGAGACATCAATTCAACAGCATTAAATTCAAGTGGTAATGATGATCTTCAAATTGATGATTCAGCTTCATTCAATGGGGCGGATTCCAATGCAGACCATTTGGATGAAAGTGATAAAAATCAGACAGAATTTGTTTCACCTTCAGACAATGTTTATTATAAAGGTTCTTATGGCGTAACTTTAAGGGATTCCGCTTCAAGTGAGGGTTTATCGAATAAAACGGTTGATTTTGTTATAAATGATGTTAAATATGGTGCTATAACTGATGATGGCGGCAGGGCCAATATTGATTTGACCATATCTCCTGGAAAGTATGATGTATTCATCTCATTTGGTGGAGACGGGGATTATGGCATGTGCAATTTGACTCATTCATTCAAGATATTGCCGACTGTCAAGTCAAATGATGTCTCAAAATATTATAATGCAAAAACCCCATATACTGCACAGTTTTTCGATACCAAAGGTAATGCCTTGGCAAACACGGTAGTTAGCGTAAGTGTCAATGGCAAGCCCTATAATGTCAAGACTGACGGCAATGGTTTTGCAAGGCGGGAAATGAATTTAAATCCGGGCACATATAAAATCGTTTCAACTAATCCTCTTATGGGCTATTCGATAACCACCAATTTTGTAATTTTATCCACAATAAGCTCATCAGACGTCAAGCAGGTTCAGGGCCAAAATAAGAAATTTAAGGCATGGTTTTTTAAAAGCGATGGAAAGCCGCTGGCAAAAACCTATGTGAAATATAAATTAAATGGTAAAACCCACAAGGTCAAGACGAATGCCAATGGAATGATAAGCATTTCCTTAAAAAAGCTTAAGAAAGGAACCTTTAAGATTGTCTGTTATAATAAGGATG
>NZ_CADCJB010000074.1 GCF_902801725.1 uncultured Methanobrevibacter sp.
ATTTCTTCAGATGCTAAAGCTTATATAGAAAACACTACTTTTGCTAATATCACTGCATCTTATGCACCCGCAGTATATATTAAATCTTCTAAAGCTTCAATAATCAATTCCAAATTCATTGATTTAAAAGCCAATATTACCGCAGGTGCAATTGCTACTAAAGCTGGCGGAGAACTATATATTGAAAATTGCGAATTCGAAAATGTTACCTCTTCCAAAAATGGAGGAGCCATTTATGCTGATGTTCCTGGAGATGATAACTATACAGGCACAATAGCCATAGTTGATACTAAATTTAAGGATACATATTCCGAATTTGGTGGAGCATATGTCCAATTGGGTGGAGATTTCGTGTTAAACAATACAGAATTCATAAACGATTATGCCAAATATAATGGAGGTGCAATTTACCTTTCAGATACAAATACTGAAATCAATAATTGTACCTTCGATTCAAATGGCGTCAGCATTATTGAAGGATATCCAACCTATGGTGGTGCAATATTCTGTGATAACAGCACATTAAATATAACCGAATCTAAATTTTTCAACAATAATATGGCAAGTGCCGGTAATGCAATTTATGCATACGATACATCATACAGCATCAAAGATTCAACATTTGAAAACAATACAAACCCCATCTACACTGTTTTCGATAAAACATCTCTTTTAGAAAACAATGTTTATATTAATGACGATAATATCTCAACAAACAATACATATTATGCAACAATAATGACCGGACAAGGCATGCAATTAGTATTGCTTAACAACAGCATCAATACCACTACCATTCCAAACAGATTTGATTTACGTGATTACGGATGGGTTTCATCCATTAAAAATCAGGGATGGATGGGTGCCTGCTGGACATTCGGAATGACAGCTGCCCTGGAATCTGCATTGCTGAAAGCTGCAAACATCACAACTGACTTTTCAGAAAACAACATGCAGGATACCATGCTGAAATATTCAATTTATGGCGGTCTTTTGGTGGAAGGTGGACTCAACACAGTTTCCACATCTTATTTGTTGAGCTGGCTTGGAGCATTCACACAGGATGCAGATACCTATGATGAAATGGGAAAAATCTCACCTGTAATCACAACCCAGAATGATATCCACATTCAAGATGTGATGTTCACACCTAACAATGAAATACCAAACGGCACACAGCTTAAATTGGCAATAATGAAATACGGTTCCATAGACGTGTCCTTTTTTGGGCAATCCACATATGATGAGGTAAATCCTTATTATAATCCAGAAACCCATGCGCAATATGTTAATATATATAAAGATTCAAATCATGATGTTTCAATTATAGGATGGGACGATAATTATAATGCAAGCAACTTCTTAATCACACCTCCTGGCAACGGAGCATGGATTGTCAAAAACAGTTATGGTACCGACTGGGGAGACAATGGATTCCTCTATGTTTCATATTACGATAAGACATTACTGAACTCTAAAACCTTGATAGAATATGCTACCTCAATAATAGTTGAAAATACCGAACCATACAATAAAAACTACCAACATAGTCTCATATGGGGGTCCGATTTCCAATCAGGTAATCAGAATGTAAGTTATATGAATGTATTTGAAGCATTGGAAAATGATGCGATTGCAGCTGTCGGGACATACTTCAATAAGGAAGGAATCGATTATACAATCGATATTTATGTAAATGACGAATTGAAATTGACCCAAACCGGAGTGTCACCATACATCGGTTACCGCACAATCAAGTTAAATGAATACATACCAATTAGAGAGGGTGATGTTTTCAAAGCAGTAATAACTTCAAATGCTGCACCAACCGTTAACCTTACCGAAGTCAGGACACATTACACTCAAAATCTCTCATACATATCCTTCGACGGAGAACCTATGAAAGATACCTATGATTTAGGCTACATTGTATGTTTAAAAGTCTACACTGTGGATTTACCTATTTACACCCAAGATTTAGTCAAAATCTATAAAAACGATTCACAATTTGAGGCAAATATCGGTGTTGCTAACGAAACCGTAACCTTTGAAATAAACGGCAGAAACTATACTAGAGTCAGCGATGAAAATGGAACTGCTTCAATAGCTATTAACTTAGGACCTGGCAACTACAGCATTAAAACAACATTCAACGGCACAACAGTTGAAAATACAATTACAGTATTGCCAACATTAATAGCTGACAACTTAGTAAAATACTACAAAAACGAATCACAGTTCTACATTGATTTAATTGATGGTGAAGGAAATCCTGTTAATGGCGTAAACATTACCATGAACATCAACGGAGTATTCTATAACCGTACAACCAACGAAAACGGTACAGCCAGATTAAACATTAACTTGATTCCCGGCGAGTACATTTTAACTGCACTTGATCCGTTGACCGACCTTCAAATGTCCTATAACATTACAGTATTGCCAACATTAATAGCTGACAACTTAGTAAAATACTACAAAAATGAATCACAGTTCTACATTGACTTGATTGATGGCGAAGGTAATCCTGTCAGTGGTGTTAACATTACCATGAACATCAATGGTGTTTTCTATAACCGTACAACCAACGAAAACGGTACAGCGAGATTAAACATTAATTTACCTCCTGGTGAGTACATTTTAACTGCACTTGATTCGTTGACTGGTCTTCAGATGTCTTATAACATTACTGTATTGCCTACATTGTATGCAAGTGATTTGGAGATGAGCTATAAAGACGGTTCAACATTCAATG
>NZ_CADCJB010000075.1 GCF_902801725.1 uncultured Methanobrevibacter sp.
ATATATCTTGATAAAGGAGAATTGGATCTTTCAAATACTAACATGACTTCAAAATGGGTTTCTAAATCAGCTCTAATTACTGCTTATAAAAATGCTATAATCTACATAAAAAATGCAATTTTTGCTGATACTATTTCAACTTATTCTCCTGCATTATACGTTCAACGTTCTAATGTTTCAATTATTAATTCCAAATTCAATAATTTAAAAGCTGACATTACTGCAGGTGCAATAAGTCTTAAAGAATGTAGTGAAGTATACATTGAAAACTGTGAATTTACAAACGTTACATCTTCTAAAAATGGAGGAGCTATTAATGCAGACATTTGGGGAGACCTTGGTGTTAACGGTAATGTAACAATAATTGATACAATATTTAAAGACACTTCTTCCGAATTTGGTGGAGCATATCTTCAATTAGGTGGAAATTTATTCATAAACAATACATTATTCACAAACAATCATGCTAGATATAATGGAGGATCACTTTACCTTTCATATGTCACAAGCAACATTACTAATTGTAATTTCACCTCAAACGGTGTTGATGTTATTGAAGGATATCCAACCTATGGTGGTGCAATATTCAATGATATAGGTACTTTAAATGTGGATAAAACCAATTTTATCAATAACACTGCAAGTGCAGGAAATGCAATAGGCGCATATGAGTCATCATACAACATTAAAAATTCACTGTTTGAAAACAATACAAATCCTATCTATACATTTTTCGATAAGGTTGGTGTTTTAGACAACAATGTTTATATCAATGATGACAATGTCTCAACCAACAACGAAATTCATTCAACAATAGTGATTGGACAAGGCATGCAATTAACATTGCTGAATAATACTATTAACGTCACTAATCTTCCAAAAAGATTTGATTTGCGTGACTGGGGATGGGTATCGCCAGTTAGAGATCAAGGTTGGATGGGTGCCTGCTGGACATTCGGAATGACTGGAGCTTTGGAATCTGTAATATTAAAAGCTGCTGGAATCACATCTGACTTTTCAGAAAATAACATGAAAGATTCAATGTATAGATATTCAATTTATGGGGACACTAGTTTAGTTGAAGGGGGAAACAGTGTTTATGCTATAAGTTATTTAGTAAGCTGGCTTGGAGCATTAATATATGATGCGGATGTTTATGATGAAATGGGAAAAATTTCCCCTGTGATAACAACTTTAAATGATATTCATGTTCAAGATGCAATATTCGTACCTAATAATGAAATCCCTAATGGCACAAAACTTAAGGAAGCAATTATTAAATATGGTTCTCTGGCTGTGTCTTATTATGGGCAATCTACATATGATGAATCAAATCCGTATTATAATGATACTACATATGCACAATATGTTGATAAACCTTTAAATCCAAATCATGCCGTTTCCATCGTAGGATGGGATGACAATTTCCCAAAAGAAAACTTCTTAATCACCCCTCCTGGTGATGGTGCTTGGATTGTTAAAAACAGCTGGGGTCCTGGCTGGGGAAATGATGGATTTTTATATGTTTCATATTATGACCAAACACTCTTAAGATATGATCCTGCTCAGCCAAGTAGTTGTGCTGCTACAGTAATATTTGAAAATACCGTACCTTACAACAAGAACTACCAATATGCAATTATAGGTGGTGGTAATTTCATGTCTGGTGAAAACAATGTAAGTTATATGAATGTGTTTGAAGCATTAGATGATGATTTGATTGCTGCAGTTGGAACATACTTCAATAAAGAGGGTGTCAATTACACCGTTGAGATTTATGTCAATGACGAATTAAAATTAACTCAAAAAGGAGTATCACCATTCTTTGGTTACCATACTATCAAATTAGATGATTACATACCAATTAAAAAAGGAGATGTGTTCAAAGCAATTATAACTTCCAATGCTATGCCTTATATTACACAACCTGATGTGAGAATAGATTATACTGAGAATATTTCATTTTTCTCTATTGATGGAGCACCATGGTCTGATTCTTATAAAGATGGGGGAGCAATTGTTTGTTTGAAAGTCTATACTGTTGCAGATGACAGTAAAATCATCAACAATAAGGACATTTCAGTTGATTACGGTAGTGGATCTTACTTCACCGTTCAGGCTGTAACTTCTGACGGTCATGCTGTTGGTTCTGGTGCGATTGTTAAATTCACAATCAACGGTAAAACAACCACTGCCAAAACAGATAGTAAAGGAATCGCCAAGGTTAAAATCACTGACATTCCTAAGACATACACAATCAAAACCGTCTACAACGGCAAAACCTACACCAACAAGGTTACTGTAAAACAGGTGCTTAAAACAAGTAAAGTCACAGTTAAAAAGACTGCCAAGAAATTTACCTTAAAAGCAACCCTTAAAATCAACGGCAAACTCCAGAAAGGAAAAACCATCAAATTCAAATTGAACGGCAAAACCTACAAGGTCAAAACCAATGCAAAAGGAGTTGCACAAAAGACATTAAACAAAAAAGTCATCAAAAAGCTCAAAAAAGGTAAAACATACACAGTTCAAGTGACATACCTCAAGGACACAATAAAGACAACAGTCAAGGTAAAATAGGTGAAAAAAATGAAAAAAATCATACTGGGCGTATTGCTGGTGCTGCTCTTCTCCATTGGTGCGGCCTGTGCCAGCGACGCCAACGACACAATCGGCACTGAAGACCAGCAAATCCTTGCTGACTCGCCGAAGACATTCACAGAACTGG
>NZ_CADCJB010000076.1 GCF_902801725.1 uncultured Methanobrevibacter sp.
TAATCACTTATTTACAAAGTGATTGATTATCAAACAAAACATCAAAATTACAATTTGACACAGCACAAGTATCTAGGAAATAAACTGCACCACCCAAAGGGTCAGAAACAGTTGCGCGGTTATCTGTAAAATTACAATTTTCAACACTACCCGAAACAATGAAGATAGCACCGCAACAACCAATGATGTTGTTAGTTATATGATTATTTACAAAAACAGAACCTGATATACCAGCAGTTCCCTTGGAGCATACTACTCCACCTTTATCAGCAACATTGTTTCCATTTCATTGAATAAAATAATTAAAAATCCATAATTTTATATATAAATATGCCGAAAAAAATTAAGGTCCAAAAAAAAGTAAAGCAACTGCCGAAGCAGATTGTCTTTTAAATTATTTAACTAATTTTAGTTTCTGGCGTGTCCTGCAGTCAAACTTACTGTCTAAGACAATCAGATTTCTGGAACTGCTTAAGAGCGCTGAAAGTTTTTTGTTGACAGATACCGTCAATTGGTAGAGATGAAAGTATCCGCTCTTTATCAAGGTCTTTTGAATTTAACAGCAGATTAACTTCCAGATTATCCCCAATCCATATTTTTTCTATACCATTGCCTGATACTTTTCTACCAATTCCGGAGACTTTGTATATACGTACATCGGTATTCCATCATCTGCGGCTTTTTGCCTTGCGGCATATATCTTTCTTGTTTCTTCAGGCATATTACTACCAGACATTTGATTTGATGAATCTTCTGAACTTACATATTCAACTGTAGCTTCAACAACCTTTTCCTTAATGGTTAATTTCTGTGTCGTGTTGTTTCCGGTGTAATTTTCATTTCCACCATAAATAACATCGACTTCGTATTTTCCCTTTTTCAAATTCAAATCCAATTTCCCATTACCTTTATCATTTGTTTTTACAGTTTTATTAACAACAATTTTGCCGTTACTGTTTTTAACTGTGATTTTAATTTTTGTTGGTTCTTTAACATGCATTGGTTTTAATACCATGAATCCGATTGCCGCTGCAAGAATAACAATTATCACGACCAATATTATGATTATGTTTTTGCTTTCCATTTGAATACGCACCATTTAATTTTAGTATTTTCCAACATAGGAACCTAACTTGATATTTCCCTGCGAATCATGACCCCCATAGGTGTAATATCCGTCACCCGCCAAAACATATTTTTGACCGTTTGATGTTTCAATCAATGCCAATTCCTGATGGGTTTCAACAGTCCTATAATTGCCTATTGCAGAATTATATTCCGGATAATCTGAAGATCCACCACCAGACTGCGAATTGGAGTTTGAGTAGGAAGTTTTTTTATCTTCAACCAATTTTGTCTTTGCCTTTACAACGCTGATGTTGACCTCAACAGATGTTGAAGAATATTTATCGTTTCCGTTGAACTTGCATTCAACCGTATATACTCCTTCATTATCCACTTTCAGCTTGGTTCTACCTTTTGAATTTGTTTTGACATCCTTATCGATTGTCTTTCCGTTCTTATCTGTTAGCTTGATACTGATTGTCTGATTTGAAATTGGATTTCCGTTGATGTCGGTTAACTTGGCGACTACCGGATCTCCGGCATTAATGCGTTTATGGACAATTGCCAGATTGGAGTCCTCCTTGTTCATCGATGCTGAAAGCAGTACTCCTCCAACAATTGCCAGAACGGCAATAAACGCAATCAAAATTATAATAATTTTTTTGTTTTCCATAAAATTCCCCCATATAATGTTAATTCATGAATAAATGCATGTGCATTAGCTATAAGTTACCCCATCCATGTGTAACAATATTTCCGTCCTGGTCAACGACTCTGAAATAACCGTCATCATAGCCAACTCTTTCAAGACCATTACCTATGGACCTGCGTCCCACTTCATGTTCTCCAGGATTCCAGCCATCAGGAGTTATCTGATATTCTTCCCTTTCGCTATTTTGTGAAGAAGAAGCGGAATTGCTTGATTGAAGTGCTGCCTGAACAACCTTTTCTTTAATTGTCAAATTCCGTGCAGTGCTATTGCCCGTGTAATTTTCATTTCCATCATAAGTAGCCCGGACATTATATTTTCCCTTTTTCAAATTCAAATCTACTTTTGCCTGACCTTTAGCATTTGTTTTTACAGTTTTATTAACAACAATTTTGCCCTTGCTGTTTTTGATTGTGATGTTGACTTTTTCTTTGGACAATGGAGTTTTATTTAAATCAGCAAGTTTAATTGATAAATTATCTCCTTCGTATAAAGTTTTATTGCTAGTAATCCTAATTTTAGTTGGTTCTTTTGAATTGATTGATTGTGTAAATAATATTCTTTTGAATTGATTGATTGTGTAAATAATATTCCTACAGCAGCCGCAAGAATAACGATTATCACAATCAGAAGAATGATTATATTTTTGTTTTCCATTTAATATTCTCCCAAAACATACCAGTTAATACCTATTTATATACCCAATACATTTTAACATTTTCTAATCCCGAACAAACACCACAATACTCAAAAAACACACGAAAATTATAAGAGTTGCTTCCAAAAACAGTAGAATAAATGATCAATTCTTAAAGTAAATAAATAGGATTATGAAAAATAGTTTAATAATACAAGCAGATGCATATGAAAAAAAGAAAAAAAGATGTAGATAGATGACTATCTACACAATAGGAACTAAAATTCTTATAGATTTTGCTTTGTTGTAGTATTTGTTTCCTAAAAATCCAACAAGACCAGTATACCTTGCTTTTTTATGTAAATGAGTGATTTTAAAGGTTGCTTTACCATTGCTGCCCACTTTTGCATAGTATACTTTGTTTTTGAATTTCAAGACCATTTTAGCGCCTTTCAATACTTTACCTTTATATTTCACGGTTGCGGTATAGTATTTATTTTTAGCACTTAGCTTGAAGGATTTTGATTTAGCGATCACTGTTGGAGTTCCTTTAGCAACAACCACATTAACAGATTTGGTTGACTTGAGGTATGTATTGTCACCAGCATAGGAAAGTGAAAGAGCGTATGTTTTAGGAATTTGGTTGACTTGAGGTATGTATTGTCACCAGCATAGGAAAGTGAAAGAGCGTATGTTTTAGGAGCCAATTTACTGCTGACTGTAAGTACAATACAACCCTTGGAATCAACAGTTCTGGTAAATACCTTATTGTTGAATTTAACAGTTATCTTTTTATCTATTAGACCCTTTCCTTTTGCATCAGCCAATTTAACAACAAGCTTTTTACTGGTTTTAAAAGTGGTTTTGACATTAGAAGCAACAATCTGTGATTTAATCTTATTGACATTAACAGTTATGGTCTTGCTTTCAGCAGCCATATACTTGTCATTACCTGCAAAACTAACGGTAATTGTAGCCTTACCATTTTTAAGACCTTTAATCTTACCGTTTTGAACAGAAGCAACACCAGGATTGTTTGAAGTATAGGTCAATTTACCTGCATTATTTGAAGTATAGGTCAATTTACCTGCATTAGGAACCAAAGTAGCACCTGCTGCAACTTCATTGAAAATATCAATATTAATGGTTTTAGAAGCAATCCTAATCTCAGTAGGTATCTTAGATACAGCAACAGTTATCTTAGTTGAATTTTCTGTATAAACACCATCTCCACCAACTTTAACAGTAATATTGGCCGCACCCTCTTTTAAAGCAGTAACCTTACCGTTCTTGTCAACACTGACAACACCGGAGTTATCAACTACGAATGTAACATTCAATCCTTCAGGACTAGTAGTATATTTAATAACGCCAGATTCACCAACATTCAATTCCATATCTTCAGCTGCAACACCAGCATCATTTAAAGTAACTGTGACCTCAATGGTTTTATTTTCAGCCGCTTCAAACTTATCATTTCCATAAAATGACACAGTAACATTGGCAGTACCTGTACCCACACCAATAAATGTGCCGTCACCATCAACACGAACAACACTCACATCACTGGAGACATAATCCAACTCACCAGCATCAGAAGGAGTAATACTAACGCCAGGATCAACTTCATCCCCAACCTTCATATCAACAGTAGCATTGCTAACAAAAATCTTGGTAGGAATCTTAGTGACCGTTACATAAATGGTTTTACTATCTGCCGCTTCAAACTTGTAATTGCCATCAAATGAAACAATAACATTGGCATTACCCTCACCTACAGCAGTAAATGTACCGTTATCATCAACAACAACCACGTTCTCATCACCGGATGTGAAATTCAACTTACCAGCATCTGAAGGCAATAATTCAGCAACAGAATCAGCCTTATCACCAATACCAAAATCAAGTGTATGATTGTTAACATTAATCTCAGTAGGAATCTTGCTTACGGTAACAGTGATGACAGTTGAATTTTCAGCATAAACCTTAGCATCGCCAACTTTAACGGTAATATTGGCTTTACCTTCTTTTAATGCTTTGACAGTACCATCTTCATCCACACTGACAACACCAGAATTATCAGCCACAAATGTGACATTTAATCCATCAGGACTAGTAGTATAATTAATAACACCTGAATCGCTGACATTTAATTCCATGTCCTCAGCTACAACGCTGGCATCATTTAATGTAACTGTAACATTTATGACAGTTGAATTTTTTGCATATACTTCATCATCACCCACATTAAGGGTAATAGCAGCAGTACCATTTTTCAATGCTTTGACAGTGCCGTCTTCATCCACACTGACAATGCCTGAGTTATCAGCTACAAAACTAACTTTTAATCCTTCGGGAGCTGTAGTATAATTAATAACACCAGATTCACCGACTTTTAATTCCATGTCTTCAGCTACAACGCTAGCATCATTCAAGCTAACGATAACAGAGATGGTTTTATTTTCTGCTGTTGCATATCTCCCATCACCTGCAAATGAAACTGTGATTGTGGCATTACCCCCTTTAATACTTTTGATCCTGCCATTTTCAACTATAACAACATTTGTATTGTTTGAAGTATAGGTTAAGTTACCTGCATCAGCAGGAGTTAAAGTAGCGCCAACATCAGATTCCCCACCGGCATTTAAAGCAATTGTGGAGTTAGTAACATTAATTTCAGTAGGAATTTTGACATTGTTCAATTCAATGGTATATGATCCAGTTTCATATTTACCTGTTACACTGGAATTTCCGCCCTGTCTGGCAGTATATGTTATATTTTCACCAATTAAAGCAGAAGTTTTATCCAATTCTCCCAATGTTTGAGTGAAATCTAAAATAAAGTTCATCTTTGAAGCATCATATGGCTTAACCTTTCCTGAAGAATTGTCGTATGACTCTAATTTGAAGGCAATTATTGAATTTTGGTCTACTGAAACATTAGTTGGATTAGCAGTTGCATTTAAGAACAACCATCTGTCCATAACTGCATTTCCTGCATCCGGCCTGCTATTGTAATTTGTTGCATTATTTCCAAACCAGCAATCAATAGTTTTAATATAACTTCCCATACCCTCAGATAATACAACATTATTGTTTAAAAAAATAGAATCTTGAATAGTTATAGCCGCAACCAGTTGATTGATAAAGATGGCACCACCTCTACTTGCATTGTTATTGATAAATGTACCGCCTAAAGAAACATTAGGGTCATTATAAGTAAATTCGATATAGATAGCACCACCACTTTCTGCTTTGTTATTAATAAAAATACCATCTAACTTACCAGTAGAATAACGCACTGTATCGTCAATAGAGATAGCACCTCCAGAATGATATCCAGTGTTATTAATAAAGATACCATTTACATTACCAGAAATCTTACCCTCATCACCAACAGCGATGGCACCGCCCTGATTTGCGACGTTATTAATAAAAGTACCGTTTACATTACCAGAAGCATC
>NZ_CADCJB010000077.1 GCF_902801725.1 uncultured Methanobrevibacter sp.
GAAATCATGATAATTAAATATTTTCATCTATACTGGGTGAAACTGGGATGGTGGAAATACAAATCCTGAACATCTACTATAATCACTGACATAACCTGAACCAACTAATGATGCAAAGGTAACTACTTGAGTATTATTGGAAAAGTTGAGGGTAAGATGCTGAAATTATTTATAAACAATTGATGACAAGCAATTATTGTTATGCCAACGCAATATGAAGCTGGTCAAAAAGAACCAAAAGTTGCATAATCCAGATTCACCCTTGCTTATTGGGGAAGTTAATGATGGCGATGTTGTAAAAGAGGTTAATGAACCCAGCTTTATTGATGATCAGACTAGATTATTCTAATAATTGTTTTTTAAATCCTTCTTTTGCTTTTATCTAGATGTCTGAATTTGTGGCATTTTTGCCACTATAACTATTAAAATATTAATGAACAAATATTTTTTCATGGCTCTTGAAGAAAAATTGTATGGCAATCAATTTGAAAGAAACATTGTGGGCAGTGCAATTAAATCCATAAGCAATAAATGGACTTTTTACATTTTAAAAGATTTGTTTTTGGGAAAAAAGCGTTTTTCACAATTTCAGGAAAATCGTCCAAATCTAGACAATAAATCTCTTGCAAGATGCCTTAAATCAATGGAAAACAACAATCTAATTGAAAAAAAGATTAATAATCATGAAACGGAATATTTCTTAACTTCAAAAGGAATGAAACTAAATAAGGTATTGTATGAATTAATCATTTTTGCTTTGGATACCCATGAGGGAGATTTTTACACGAATGAAGAAATCATCTTCATAAAAGAAAAGTATATTCATATTCTTAATTTATAATTTTGAGGCGATACAATGTCTTTTATTAAAAAATCCGGTTTAATAATTATATTGGGTTTAATTGCCTGTACTGCGGTTAGCGGGGATGACAGTATGGATGATTTAGTTAAAGTCAAAATCAATGATGAGGTATTTGATGTTAAATTGGAAAACAATTCCGCCACACAGGAACTGGTTAAAGAACTGAAAAAAGGAAATGTCACAGTTAATGCATCGGAGTATGGTGGTTTTGAAAAAGTAGGTGAATTGGGTTTTTCACTTCCAACAAATGATGAAAATATTGGCACAAATCCGGGAGATATTGTATTGTATCAGGGGGACAAAATATCCTTGTTTTACGGTTCCCATTCATGGAGCTATACAAAACTGGGTAAAATAGATAATGTTGACTCCAATAAGCTAAAGGAAGTTCTGGGTTCTGGTAATGTTATATTGGAGTTCAGTTTAAACTAATTTAATTAATATGGTGATATTATGGATATTGAGATAACAAAAGAATGGGATAAGGTTTTTCCCAAAAGCGATAATGTAGACCATGAAAAGGTAACATTCAGAAATAGGTATGGAATCACTTTGGTTGCAGATTTATACAAACCAAAAGATTCTAAGGAAAAATTGCCTGCTATTGCATGCGCAGGACCATTCGGTGCTGTAAAAGAGCAGGTTTCAGGTCTCTATGCGCAAACATTGGCTGAAATGGGATTTTTGACAATAGCTTTTGATCCATCATTTACCGGTGAAAGCTCAGGTGAGCCTCGTGATATGGCATCTCCAGACATCAACACTGAAGATTTCCAGGCTGCAGTTGACTATCTTGTCACATCAGATGATGTTGACAGTGACAGGGTCGGAATTTGTGGAATCTGCGGATGGGGAGGAATGGCATTAAATGCTGCGTCCCTTGATACCCGTATTAAAGCAACAGTCACCTCAACAATGTATAATATGACTCGCATTACTGCAAAGGGGTATTATGATGCTGATGATAATGCCAATGCAAGGTATGAAATGAAAGTTGCCCTAAACAATCAGAGAACCGAAGACTTTAAAAATGGAGAATATGCAAAAGCCGGTGGGGTCATAAAAGAAGTGACTGATGACCTGCCACAATTTGTAAAGGATTATCATGACTTTTACATTGAACCGTTGGGATACCATCCAAGATCTCCGGGTTCAAATGATGGATGGAATGTAATAGGATGCATGTCATTCATATCTCAGCCGATTATAGCTTATTCTGATGAAATCAGAACACCAATTTTAATGATTCATGGGGAAAATGCACATTCCAGATATTTCTCAGAGGATGAATTTGCAAAATTGACTGGGGACAATAAGGAGCTAATGATTATTCCTGATGCGGTTCACACGGATTTGTACTATAAAACTGATGTAATTCCATTTGAAAAGATTGCAGAATTTTTCAATGAAAACTTGTAAGTTACTTTAAAAAGTAACTATTATTTTCTTTTTTTGTTTCAAGAAAAATTTCACTATTATTAATAGGATAATTTCGTTACTATTATGCAAACATGCAATTAATTTTAATTTTTTAACAAGAATTAGGTGTATTGTATAAAACAAGTTTAACTAA
>NZ_CADCJB010000078.1 GCF_902801725.1 uncultured Methanobrevibacter sp.
ATCCCTATTTGAACCGAAAACAGTATCACCATTAGGATTAGACCCAGTATTCCAAGGCGCTGCACCATTACCTTCATCATCAGTCAATCCAGAACCATTAGACCCCTCACGATAATACCTAGGAACAACAATCCTTGGAACCAAACCCTTATGATTCTTCAGCCAATCAGGCAAATCATCCTCACTCATAGTGTTCCTGAAAACACCATCAGTATTGTTACGGATAGTGTTATTATTTCCTCGGCCAATATGAACAGCACGATTGCCGCTGGATTGGTTAGTATTTAAGACATTGTTTGCAATAATGGAATTGACAACCAATGAGCTAGTGCCTGATAAAGAAACCGCATAGCGACCATTAGTAGTTACATTATTATATTGGATATTATAGGTATGATTCCCTTGAGTGTTCTGGGAATAACTAATGCCATAAATGTTATTGTTTGCACTGTAATTTCCGATATTATTTACAATGATTGTATTATTCCAAATCAAGTCATCGGAATCCTGCACTTCAATTCCGGCAACAAGTGCCCAGTAATGAGTGCTGGCAAGACCGGTAACATTGATGAAATTGCTTATAATGTCTATCTTTGTCGCACCATAATAATTCTGGGAATAGATACCTATATTAGGGCCAAAATTAAATGTAGTGAGATTATTGTAAGCGATTTTCACATTATATGAAGGACCATTCACCTGGATAGGATAAGCTGTCCCCATACCTGAACGACCGCCAGTAGTGCGAATATCAATCTGATTACCTATTATGGTCACATCATTGGCAAAATACACATCAATTCCCTGAAGGTAGTTGTCCTTGCCGTTCTTGCTGTCAAAGTCCTCGCTATAAATGCGATTCTTTTCAATAGTGGCATTGTTGCAGGCATACAATATTACAGTATCCAGAGTTGGATAACTGGTTCCACCGCCACTTACATAAGTGGAAATCTTATTGTTAGACAATGTCAGATTATTGGAGTTCTGGGCTACAAAGGCACCTACAGCATCCATGCTCACACCACCGAAAATCTCAGCTTGCCAATTAACGGAACGCAAAGGCAAAGAACAGTTAATATTATTGCCATATATCATAGCATTGTCAACGCCATCAAGAAATATGCCATAATCCCATCCCCCACCAAGGTTATTGCCGATGAAGTTAAATGTGCTGTTGGCTAAAGTGAAGTTCTCTATCTTATTGCCTTCTGCATAGACACAAAAGCCTGTCTTGGATTTGGGAACAGCATAATCCATAGTGCAATTGTATATAGTGCAATTGTCCTCAAGCACTAAAATTCCTGCATGGTCATTATCCGCGAACTCCTGATTCAATACAAAATTAAGTCCTGTAAGCATGATATTGCTTGACTCCAGGCAGAATACTGTATTTTTCAATGATGAATTGTTTCCAATGACAGTGACATTGGATGATCGGATATCCAATATGCCTTTATCTCTAAAATCGCCATTGAAGACTAATACAGAATCAGCATAATTATCCTTTAAGAAGCCATCAGCAAAGAAGGAATCCAAATTACTGCTATCAACATAATAAACAGAATCCAGAGAATCCTTTAATGAAGATGCATTACTGTGACTTTTTAAGGAAGGCTTGGATTTTGAATCTGCATCATTTGAAGAAGAATCAGAACACAAAACCATATCTTCATTATCTTCAACGCTTTTATCATCCAGCCCTAAAACCATATCTTCATCTGCAAGATAGTCTAATGAAGTTTCATCAAGACTGCTGCTCGTATCAATGATTTCCTCATTAATTGTAGATGACAGGTAATCGTCAGCATTCTCTGCAGAAACAGAAGAGATGGTGATTAATAAGATGAAAAATATTGAAAATAATAAAACCATTTTATTTGCTTTTTGCATTTCATTCCTCTAACTTATCTTTAAAAAACTTTTCATTAAGCCTTTTTTGAATAAATTTTTTCATGACAAAAAATTTATTTATTATTCCAACTTGAATAGGGATTGGAATAAGAAATAAATCCTCTATGTATAAAAAAATTAAAAATAAGAAGAAAAAGTGTTAATTTTTCCTTCTTAAAAAATATTTACTTATTTTTTCACAACAATTTTGACTTTTTTGGTAGCTGCTTTGAAGTATTTGTTTCCTGCAAATTTGACAGTCCCTGTGTATGTTCCTTTTTTGGTCAATTTGACTTTGAAGGTTGCTACACCTTTTTTGTTGGTTTTTGCAGTGTAGGTTTTCTTACCGATTTTGAGGGTAAGCTTTGTGCTTTTCAATACTTTTCCTTTGTTGTTTTTAAGGGTTGCAGTTACCT
>NZ_CADCJB010000079.1 GCF_902801725.1 uncultured Methanobrevibacter sp.
GCTGATTTGACTCCCAGCCCGTCGATACACAGCCACAGAAATCCTGCAAGATCCAGTGAAATTGTCCTTGAATTAATCAGGTCGATGATGGTCAGGGGGTCTCGTCTGAACTTACGTATGGTGAGTGAAGGCCCGTCTGCTGAAACTGGAGGTATTGTTGCGTTTATCCTGGAGCCATCAATTAGTCTTCCGTCAAGGATTGGGGATTCCTGGTCGATTCTTCTGTTGATTTGCCTTGCAATCGAATCAATCAGGTCTCGAAGTTCGCTTTCGTCATTGAATCGGAGATTTGTCTTCATCATTCCGTATTCTCTGTGATAGATGAATATCGGCTTTCCTGTTCCGATTATCATGATTTCCTCGAGCTCATCGTCCTGAATCAGAGGGTCGATTGCCCCATATCCGATGATGTCCCGTAGGAACTTTCGTGACAAGCGGTCAAGATATTCATTTGGGACATCATTATCTTGAGCCTTTCCGTTCAGCCTTAAGAATAGGAATCCCTTAATGTCATTTAATAGTTTCTCTTCACTGACTTGGAAATTGTCACCGGAGGATATTGCCAAGTCAACCAGATTCTCGCGCATTTCTCCCAAAAGTATCTTCTCTTCGGGAGAGTACTCTTGCTTTGTTACGTCATATTGTGGTATTATATCTTTGTTCATATTTTCACCAATGGCGATTAATTAGTTATAGTTACAAATTAGTATTACTAATTTATATAGTTTTTATTACTTTTGAAAGCATTATTAGTGATATAGGACAATATTTAAACATTAAAGCAATTTTGAGGTGATTTTTATCTTGGAAATTGATGAAAAAATCAAATCGCTTGAAGAATGTGAGAACTGCAGGGATGTCCAAATAAAGAAATTTTCCCCATTGAAGGACCTGGTTGATTTTGAAACTCTGAATGGGGAATATATGAGATGCAAATGTGGAAAACGGCCTTTGGATGTTGTGATGAGCCATATCATGAAAATCATGATTGAAGAGGAAATTGTACCTGGAAATGCAACTCTCAGGAGAAACTCTCCGGTGCCACTGGCAGGATTTTATTACAGTAGCCTGAACCCGCAATTCATTGCAGAAAATGCATTGATATTATTGCATCCTGATTTTACATATGGTGTGGCATCAAGATTGATTGACGAAGTTCCTGAAGTTAAATGTGTCCTTAAAGGAAGTCCACAAAGCACTGTTGGCCAACTGGATAAAGATTCGCAAATTAGCCACTTTGAAATTCTTGAAGGTGATGACACTCAGATAAATGTCATGAGAACCCTTTTGCAGGAAAAGATAATTCTGGTTAAAAGACAGTCACGCCATCACATTGAAGTTGCAATGACAACAGAAGATAAGCTGGTTAGGCTGCACAACTATCTGAATAATAATAATGTCAAAAGGGGAACTGCAATTGACTGTATGTGTGGTCTTGGAGCCCTTGGCATCTATCTGCTCAAATATGGATTTGAAAAGGTGATCTTCAATGACATCAATCCTGAAATGATTGAAGCTTTAAAAAACAATTTGGAAATAAATGGTATTTCCGATGGCTATGAAATATATAATGAGGCATTTGAGGATTTTGAATTTGGTGATGTGGATTTATGTGTCATAGATGCATTTCCTGGTGTGGATATTGAAGAAATAGTTAAAAAGGCCGAAAAGATGGCGGAAAATGTGATTGTTATCTAAATGATGCAAGAATACCATGACCTCTTCAAGGTCGTGGATGAATTGCACTATTGGGTGTACTATCTTTTTTATTTATTTTTTTTGCGTTTATTTTTTATTTTGTGTTTTTTGGTGAATTTTTTAGGTCATAAATTTTTATTCAGTATACTTTTTTTTTATGGATTTTTAATAATTGCTTTGGGTTTGAAAAATTGTTTTGGGTTTGAAAAATTGCTCTGAGTTTGTTATTCGATTACTTTTCAAATGCTCTCTCTCATTTTTTATATATGGGTAATTATAAATGAGATATTATTCAATTAAATGTGATTTTAATTGTTGTTTTAAAAAAGAGTAGATGTTTTCCATTTTTTTTTAGATAATGGAATAAAAATATTATATATATTGGACTGGAGGAATGAGATTTATGGGTGAGTATATTCGAGGTGTGGTTGTTAAGCTTCATTTAACTCCCGAACAAGAAGTCATGTTTAAACAAAACTATGGTTGTACTCGTAAAAC
>NZ_CADCJB010000080.1 GCF_902801725.1 uncultured Methanobrevibacter sp.
ATAGTTTCTGAGTTTCTGATTTACTCCGCACCATCTGACTGAAAATGAACTTTCATAAGGGTACTTCTCAATTGTATAGACCGTTTCGGGCGTTTTGAAATCCTCCAAATCACCATGACATTTGATTTGGATGTAGTTGAGGAATGATTCGTCAATGTATGCCCCAATCAGACTGATGTCGATGTATGTATCCATATGGGCTATTTCATGCTTGTTCAGTATGCCGTACAGCTCAAACATCAGAGTGTCATTGGAGTGGCAGTTGTCCCTGAAGAACTCCTCAATCGCCTTTTTGTCAACAAGCTTGAACATCTCAAGAAGATGCTCGTCCGCCACCGCCATTCCACGGGTTTTTGGAACCAGTTCGATGGTATTGCCCATATCGTCCTTCAATGCATAGATTACAAGGCAGGTTCCGTCAAGCTTTTCCTGGCAGTGATAGATTATGCTTTCCTCATCTTCCTTGAGCTGGTGCCTTCTGTCCCAGTAGTGGATTTTCGGGAATGACTGCACGAACTGCTCTGTATCATAGCTTTTTCCGTTTACTTCTGTGATATGAGTTATTACTAGTGATCCTAAAAACTTATTCGGCTTTCTTGACAGGTATCCTTCGATGACGTTTCCCTTTGGAGTCTTTGATTTGAATTCACTTAGGTGCTTTGGCTTTATGGTATTTTCAAAATATCTCTCACATAGCTTCTCTTTCATGATTTGACCTCCTTGGAAGCTTATTGTTATTAAATTGTGGTTAAATTTTTTGCTTTAAATCTAAATCCAAGATAATATCATATTTTAAATTTCAAAACTGGAATTCATTAAAGCAAATTCAATTAATAAAGTAATATGAAACCCATACTATTTAAAATAAGCAGTTTTAAACGAGAACAATTTTTCAAACCCAAGGAAATATTTCAAAGTGAGAGCAGTCTTTCAGAGTGAGGTCAATATTTCGAAACTGGAGCAATTTTACAAAATGAGACAATCAAAAAAAAAATAAAAATTATGGGTTTACCGCTTCATCAGCCGCACCCATAACAACGCTAACTTCATCAGAAAGGTTAATTTCTGATATCTTCTTATCTGATTCCAGCTTGGCAGTGTAGTATGCCTGTGCAAAGTTCATTGTGACAAACATGACCTCTTTAAAATCGATTATAAAATCATCCTTTGGGATTTTGTTTAGAATGTCAACCAATTCTATTGCATCGTCACTGGATTCCAAATGAGTGCCGAACTCGGCACCTAGATTAATCATCATCTTAACACCTATGTTAATATTTAAAATTAATGATTTATAAAATAATCCACATGAAGTGTCCGAAATGCGAGAGAGAACTGAAAAAGGTATTCCATGGTGCAAGCGATGAGCTTGCAGTCGAATCAATGAATGGGGAGATAATACTTGGAAACTGCTGTGAAAGTGAATTCAATTACTATTGTGAAAACTGCGACGAATTCTTCCGGCTATAGTCCCAAAACATCCTTATCAGGATTTGCATTTTTAAACAGGTTAATCTTGATGTCCCTTCCATAGGTGAATTTCAAAAGCCCCGCATGAATCAGCTTCAAATCATCATCAGAAATGCCTTCAAGATAATAGATTTTGCCCCTTTCGCCAACATTCATCAAGAAACGAATCATATGCCTATACACCATTATGGAATGGGGATTACATACCACAATATCATCAGTAATGTATTCAACCAATTGTTCAATCCCAAAAACATCAGAACCTATCACTTCAACATCGCATTTTGGAAATTTTTCACGGATAACTCTTTCATAGTCCACACCATCACCTGGTAATATATATCAAAAAAATTACATTTAAAATGATTGTTTATCGGTAAACAGTTTACCAGGAAACATATATATAGCATGAAAAATATATTACATGACATGACCAAAGATAGCGACAAATTCGATTCTATGCATTTCATAGCATTAATCCACCACATATCCAAAAACAAGCTGAAATACACAATGAAGAATCCGAATCACATGGATATGGTTCATGAAGGCAGATATCTAATAGAAATCCATAACCGGAAAAACCTATCGCAGGATGATTTGGCAGGAATATTTGGTCAGAGCAAAGGAGCAATAGCCAAATCATTGCGAAAGCTAGAAGACAAGGGTTTTATCGAAAGAATTCCAGATAAAAGGACAAAAATAATAAA
>NZ_CADCJB010000081.1 GCF_902801725.1 uncultured Methanobrevibacter sp.
CTTAATTTTTTAGCTAATGGTTTATTTCTACTCATTTTTTCACCGCGAATATAATAAATTTGATATTTTGAAAAATAATTTAATTAATTTTAATAATCATTGATTACAACTTAAATCCTTTTTGATTCACTTCTTTAGCCCAATTACATTGGTTTGATAATGTTCTGGGAAAATATCTGAAGAGTTTCCTCCTTTCTTATCAATCAATAAGCGAATTTCAACCTCATAATCTGAACTTGTATCCTTATTGCTCTTTTCATGCTTCAATTCAAAAAGATTATCAACAAGATATTTTATGGTCTTATAGCCGAAACTATCAAGATTCATATATTGGATATCTTTTCTATCCTCCAAGCTTCTGATTTGATTTCTGTTGAGCTTAGGAGTTTTATCATCCCTTCTTGTGCCATCAGCAACAAGTTCGTAATGATTTGCAACTTCCTCGACAACAGCTTCGTGAAGATACTTTATTCCATCATTAGGAAAACCATCTTCCATAATCATATCCACAGCTTTTTCCAAAATGGAAATGTCCAAATTCAAAACCTTATGCTTTAAACCAATGGACTCTGCAGATTTTTTAGCTGGATGAAATGAATCATAAACGCCGAAGTTAGCAGTAACGAGTTCAACATCAAAACCTAATCGGTCAAGGATAATTCCCATCAATGAACTGTCTTTGCCACCACTATAAAGAACACAAGCTTTCATTTTACCAAATCACTAGTCAATTACCTTCTTGTAATGTGGATTTCTCTTTTTTGACCCATGAGATTTTTAAGTAAAACTTTAAGTTGTTCATCAGTTACTTTTCCTCTAAGAGAACCTGCTTGAGCTGATTGAAGCAATTGGATTTCAATATTTTGAACGAGTTCCGGTTTAGTTAATCTGAGATTATCTAATCTTCCACGAGCCTCAGGAGTCAAAATCTGTTTCATAGCTTGCTTTAACTGAGCTTCCATTTCTGCTTGTTGTTGTTGAGCAGCTTGCTGTTGAGCCAATTGTTGCTGAGCCAATTGTTGTGGGTCAGCATTCATAGCTGCTTGTTGTTGTAATTCAGCCATACGTCTTTTGCGTATTTCATCAAGTTCACTCATAATAAAAACCCCATTAATTTAAATATTTTTCATTGAATCAACCATTAAATAATCATCAAAAATATTCCATGATTAATTCTAATTAATTCTACCTAATATTTTGAAAGTTCTGGAATATCTTTAATTAATTCAGCAGAAGTATTATCTAAGAAAGATCTACCTTGCGGAGTAATAATTCTTCCAGCATCGACTTTTTCTACATAACCTGCAGCTTCTAATTGATGTAAAGCTACTCTTACAATGGAGCCACTACCTTTTCTGAATTTTTCAGGGTTAACTCCTCTGTCTTTTTTACCACCGTAGAAGGTTCTTAAACTTCTTACTCCAACTGGTCCATCAATATAAACTCTTCTTAAGATAGAAGCGCATCTTACATACCACCAGTCGATGTTTTCTGGTTTTCTTTCTTTGTGAACACCAGTTTTAACAAGTTTTGTCCATTCAGGGGCAACAATTTTATCATTATTATCTCTAAATTCATCTGCAACAGTATTAATTAATAACTCTGCAGGAACATCAAATACAGTTGTCATATAATTTTCTCCAATTAATATGTTTCTAATCCAATTTTCTTATTCACCTAAGACTGGTGTCTGTAACTCTAAGCGAATAATCTAATTAGATTGCTTTTTATAAATAACAGCAACATTTCCTCTAACGTCAATAAGTTGGGATTTAGTGCCTTCAACAATGTTGCTTATTAAATCATCTTTATTTCTTGCTACATTTTTAGCAAATCGTAATTTAATAATAGGATTGGATTTTAACTGACGTTTAATCTCTTCAATAACATTATCGTTAACACCAGCTTTTCCAATATTGATTGTCATAGCGGAACGAGCTTCATTCATAATCTCTTTTTTTGAAAGTGTAAGAGTCAATTTTAGCTCTCCTTTTTAACTTTTTTTCCCTGATGTAAGGAATTTTCATGATATGGCCACACTCGCCACAATAAATATTAATTTCATTATTAATTAGCCGGACAGCGCAGTTGTGACCGGGAACCAAAAACTTGTAACAATTTTTACAGTATCTTCGTCCCCA
>NZ_CADCJB010000082.1 GCF_902801725.1 uncultured Methanobrevibacter sp.
ATCATGTAAACAATCAATTGCTCTTCCATAAGTTCATCATGATAAATGAGATTCTGGATAAAAGAAACAAAAAGCAGAACCCTGCAATGAAAAGCGTTACAAAAGGACAAGGCAGACTAATCATTTTCCTAAAGAGAAAGGACAGATTATCCACTAAAGAGCTCTCTGAGATATTGAATATCAGCGTGACCTCCCTTAATGAAACATTGAATAAGCTGGAGCAGCAGAATTTCATCAGAAAGGTTCCATCAGAGCAGGATAAAAGAATCTTGCTTGTTGAATTGACAGAAGAGGGAAGGACTCTTGAATTCAAAAATCATGAGGATATTGACATTTTTGACTCATTAAGTGCTGAGGAAAAGGAAAATCTGAATGAATATTTGAATCATCTGACCTTGGCGCTTCACAAAAAATTCAAAAATGAAAATCCGGAAAAATATGAGAAAATAATTAAAAACAGAAAGGAAATCTTTGAAAAATACTTTAAAGATGAGAATCACAATGATGAATGGTTGGAATTAATAAATTGTGAAAAGAAAATAAAAAATGGGGATAATATGAATATAAAAAATTATCCTAATGAACCTACTGATGAAGCAAAAGTGGATTCCACCCTTTATGACTGCGAATTGATTGGGGAAAATGAATTGGGAACCGTACATCTGCATGGGCCATTTGGAAATGCAGAGTCCAATATAAAAATAGCTTATCTAATCGGAATGCACCCTTTGGAAAGCAAAGCCCATAGAGCCCTATTTGATACAATACTTGATGAAAATGACAATTTAAATCATGCCTATTACATTTACAATATAAATGTCCTTGGAGAACTTGATGAAGCAACGGAAGGTCGTATGGATGGACAATTGCTTGCTCAAGAGTTTGTAGCCCCCCACATCATCAACGGTGATTATGATTTCCTTGCAGATATCCACAGCAATAAGGGACTGAAAGGACCTGGAACATATGAGAAAACAAATTTCCTATTTGCCCCTGGATTTGATGGAGAATCTGAGAAAATTCTAGAAGTTTTACTTTCTGAAATTGGAGAGTTGTGCTATTATGCACCAGAATACAGAACCAGCCCTGAATTTATAACAGTTCCTGTTCAAAAAAGCGGAACCCCAACACTGGTTTATGAAACATACTCATATGAACCTATTGAATTAACATACAAGTTAAGTGAAAAATTAGTTAATGCTATTGATAATTTAGTTTTTTAAAAAAAGGAAAGATAGTGATTTTATTAAAAAAAGAAAAAAATAAATAATATAAAAAAACCTATTTTCTAGAATTGCCTAATTCATAAGTCTTATTGATAATCAGATCAAACAGATCATCTGTTTTGAGTTCAATCGGTTCATGAGGATTTACAATAAAGCTTAAGGCCTGTTGAGTGATTTCCTCCAAGTCAGTAGTCCTATACATCAAGCCATTGTTTACATAAAACTGATCCACAGATAATGTGTCTCCAGGATAACAGGAAATGACAGGAGTCTGTAGAATTGCCGCTTCCCTGTTCATGGTTCCGCCCGCACCTATTACAAGGTCGCATGCCTTGATGATGCTTGAAGTGTCTACAGGAGGCTTAAGAATTGTCACATTCTTGATTCCTTCAAATATATCTGCCTGTTCCTTGAATCTAGGAAGAATGAGAATGTTTGCATATTCCTTCAATACATCAACAACAGGAGACAGAACGGATTTTCGACAATCAGTATTCAAATAAGAGGCAAGAGAGGGTTCAGGCCTCATAAGTATAGTCTTCTGCAGTGGCAAGTCAAGTCCCAAATCATCAAAGATGTTTTCATTGAATACAAAGTTGTTGAAGTGCATAAGCTCAGAAGTACCATCATATTTGATGATGTCATTTGGATTTGCACCATACTGCATCAGTTTCCACTCATCGATGATGCTTGGAACTATGATTTTGCTGCATAATGGAAGTGTCAACTTATTTGCCGCCACGGCATGCTCATTATCCAAAACAAAGAGGCTAGGAATAGCCAAACCAAATGCAACCCTTGGAAGTTCAATGGAATGCTTTGACAATGCAACATCAAAGTTTTCACCAGAAATCAAGTCTGCCAAATCCACAACACGCTGTGCACTTTCCTTAAGCTTTTCCTCTAATGTGACTC
>NZ_CADCJB010000083.1 GCF_902801725.1 uncultured Methanobrevibacter sp.
TAGGTATAAATGGTTACAATCTCATCAAAAGTCAGTTTCTCTCTGGAAAGGTCTGAAAGACTGGATTTGGAATACTTTTTTCTCATCTTATCCATATTTTCAAAATAATCAAAATCAATAGCAAGACCCCGGCAGTTTGGACATCTCAAATCCCCATCAATCAGATTTTGCCCGCAAAATGGACATTTCATATTTAGCACCTCTCTTAAATCAGTTTTGCAATAACCCAATTATTTAACAGGATGAATTGTACTTCTGCCTGTCTTGAATTGGTATCTTTAATATCTGTTGCGCTTTTGACCTCCCAGATTAGCGTATATTCGCTGTTTGCAACATAACCTACTGTTTCGCCGTTGATTTCAACGCGTATTGCGTTGGGGTCATGGGGATTGTCGGGCTCGGTAATTAAATCAGCAACCGTTCCTTCCTTAAAGGGCGCAAAACCCTGGTAGTAGTCAATTCCTGTAATGTTGATGTATGTTTCAGTGGGTTTTAATTTTTTCAGCTGTTTTTCTGCCTTTTCCACATCATCATAGCGTTCAGCTCCAAGAGCACGAGTGATACTTGCTTCTACGGGCTCGCCCAGCTGGTCTAAAATGTCTCCTTTAAGTTGAAAATATGATCCGCTATCACAATTTTCAGGAAGTATTTCTATTGCTTCATCGATTAAGTCCAGATCCTGAGGTTTTGTTCTATGAAAAAGCACATCCATATATAATTTTGCTTTAATACATCCTGCTTCGTTTTTTAAAAATGTTTCATTAGAGGGCTTTTTGGATAATGCCGCATCATAATATATTAAGGCTTCTTCATATTGATGATTTTCATCCAGAATTATTGCTTTTATGTTGTAGTATTCTGCAGGAGGATTAAAACGCATTTCAATAGCAGAATCCATAATAATCAGTGCTTCATCAGCTATGCCATCATCTTCATATAGCTTCCAGGCTTTTTCGGATAGAAAATCTGCGATTACATTACCCTTAAAATGTCTTTGCGTTGAAATAAACTTCTCAATTCCATGTTTTAATTCATTATGATATTTTTCTTTCTGATTATCTTTTTCAAGCATATCATATGAATCAATGATGAAATGGGCTGTTCTTGCACAAATTTTTAACTTATCCCCTCCAAATTGATTACCGTTTACTGCTTTCAGGGATTCAAATACTTTTTCATATGTGTCAATGGCTTCTTTAAAGCGGCCTCTGCGGTATAAAAAATCGCCTCTGCCTGCAATATTTATTGAATCAGCATAACGCCCGCGGGAGTATTCAAGTGAAATGCATTTTTTCCAGTACTTTTCTGCCGAATCATAGTCTTCAATCGCTTCATATTCACCTGCAATAGCAGATAACACAAAGCATTTTTGAGGAATTATCCATGTGCATCTTAATGCTTCATTATAGAAGTTTATTGCAATTGAATGGTCTTCCTTTATAGAGCAGATCCTGGCTTGGTCGCAATAGTATTTATAATAGTCGAATGCTATTTCATCTTCATCTTCATCTGTATCATCATAGCCTCCGCCGCCTCCACAGTGACTGCAGATATCTCCTTCATCAACCCAATTGCCGCATGAACAGTATCCCATAACAATCAATCCCATATTAATTTTAATATCCGTTTTATATTTAATATAAGATTTAGTTTAATGACAATATAAAGTTATGGGTATAAGTTGTGAATAAAAAAAGTTGAAAAAATTATTTATTGGACAGACTCTAAACTATATTTTTGTGGTATTCTACACTATAACTTTAAACCCATATGTCATTTCAAATTTAATTATATTGTATCGGGATGTTACTTTCACTTATGATAGTTGCTTGGAGAATAGCTTATGTTTTCAATGATAAATGAACAATATAATCCATAGCAATCATTTTATTTTTAATTTAATGGAATGGTTTTCACATTAACAGTGCCCTTTACGTTTTTGGTTTTTATTTTCAAACTGGAATAATACATGTTGTCCAATTGAAATCATAATTTATAGAATTCCAGGTACCCTTTCGCCCTTTTCGGCTATTCTATACATTCTGCCATCTCTTAATCAGGATTTACACATTCCATTACCCCAAGATCAATCAGATTTTTTAAAGCTGAATAAAAGAAATTCCGGCTTATGTGTCTTTCTAGTGCAGGATACAATACATACAAGACATCATCCATATCTCAGTTTTCACATCAGACTTCACTATTCCTGGTGTAAATCATCTTGCAGGTCTTTTCAGACTGCACTCCTTTCCAACCATTCCTTAATATCATCGAATTCATCCACAACAAACAAATAGCTTTTAGCAGAATATATGCCATATTTTTGAACTTTCACTTTTTTGGGAATGGGATTCATGAATCTTAATGCTTATTTGTTTGTACTTTCCCAACTCAAACCTGAGTTATCGTTCATCAGTAAAGTCAACTAATGGCTAAAGCTTCATCTATTGTGTTTCCTTTGTAGTTGAAGGTTTTTCGCAAAATCATCAGTCATCTGAGATATGTATTCGCAAATTGCAGCCATATAAACATAGTGAAGCTCATTTAACAGTTTTAAAGTCATTAAAAAATCATTTCCTTCAAGTTTATCAAGAGAATGCTGATTGCAGTAGTTTAACATGACATTTAACATTCCTTCATCCTTTGTTTTAAAATCACTGTATTTAATATCCGTTTCATTTAAAATATGGCCTGCAAAATTTAAAATGCCTGAAAATTCATTAACAGACACATTTAACTTCACACAATCGAGAATGTTTTTCAGATTCCTTATATCAACATTGCTTTCATCTATTTCATAAAGCTCTTCCAAATCAACGTCAAAATGCTTATCATCATCTTTCAGATGTGGAAATGAATCCACAGTCTTTTTAATGTTTTTTACAAGATTCACCAGTTCTTTTCTCGGCATCTGTCTTGGATTTTCATAGTATGCCTTAAAAAGCTTTCTTAATATATACTTTCCCTTGCCGTCGTATCGGTTAACATTGAATGAATTGATAATTCTGTTTTCAACAAACTCATCGATTTCGGTGAAAAATTTCTCTGCAGCCTGTGAAAAGTAAACCAGATTTTTTATAATGTGTTTGCGGTTATTCTCATCGACTGATATCACCTCATCAAAATTAAAAATATCACTGACATTTCTCATAGAGTTTTGAGAGACGTCTATGATAAAGTATGAAATGATTGTGCTTGTCATTGCATGCCACTTCACGTGATTATCGATTCTTCCCAATTGAGCCAGTTCTAACTCCAAAGCCCTGAAGAGATCATAGCCGCTGCACTCTTTAATGGAAGAGTCTTTTTTAATATCTTCAATAATACTGTTAATCTGACCTGCCAGATCTTCAATGCGATATAAATCCCCGTCCAGAAGACTGTCATCCAAATCATGTTCTCTCTGGGCAATTTAGGAAAATGGATATTCAGGACGGCTTTCATCATCAAAATAATCATAATACATTATGCTTTCATACTTTGATGCATCTCTAACAAATCGGGTCAAATCCCATCTTTTATCTTTTTTAATCACATTGGTATGTTTCAATATTCCGTCCAGGGTTTGCCATGTTAAATTAAGCCCCGGCCTTTCGTTTCTCTTTTCAACGATTTCAACAATTTTCAAACCATTGAAATTATGTTTGAATCCGCCGTAATCAATGAGGAAATTGAGCTTGCCTCCAAGATCATCATTTCCTCTCATGATATCATCCAGAACCCTTTCACCGGAATGGCCGAATGGAGCGTGTCCAATGTCGTGGCCCAATGCAATTGATATTGAGAGATTTTCATTCAAGCCCAGATTTCTGCAGATGCTTTTGGAAATCTGTGCAACTTCAAGACTGTGAGTTAACCTGGTTCTGTAGTGATCTCCCAGTTTATTTGAGTATACCTGTTCCTTATGTTCAAGTCTTCTGAAAGATTTTGTATAAACGATTCTGTCTGCATCCCTGCTGAATTCATCTCTTAAAACATAATTTTCAAAATCATCTCCCAGATGATTTCTTTTTGCCTCTTTAAAAAATCTGTCAGTTATGCGGGATTCCTGTGCCAGATTATTCTTAATAAAATTTCGTGTTTTTTCAATTTCTGCTTTATCCATTTAACCATCCTCCTAAATTTTTTATAACATCCTTAATATTACATT